>CAYYIA010000265.1:0-2892 GCA_964471875.1 uncultured Acidimicrobiia bacterium | reverse complement strand
CGAGTCCGAGGTGGGTGCGGCGGCGCATGGTGATCAGGCCGGTCCGCCCTGAGGAGCGGTGCCGTCGAAGTCCCCGCGCGCTGCGGTGGTGACTCCGTGGAAGCAGAACGGGAGGTAGGGGAACTCGTCGGTGGCGTAGTACCGGTACACGCCGTCGCTGGCGGTCATCCCGTTGCACTCGTCGAGGTCGCCCGAGCCCTCGTGGTACTCCCATGCCTCGAACGCACCCAGTCCACTCTCGTCCACGCGCACGTAACTCGAGGTCACCATCCGGGTCTCCGTGCACGCGCTATCGATGCACACCCAGGGGCTGACGATCTCGTAGCCGTCGAACAGGTACCCGTACACGAGGCCGACCCCGGTCGGATCGGCGAACAGGCAGTCGAAGCGGGCATGGAAGTGGTACACCCCGCCCGGGGCGGTATGCCCATTGCAGAAGTCGAGCAGGCCATCGAGGTACGGGTCGCGGTAGCCGTCCCGCGGAGCCTCGAAGGCACCGAAGAGATTGAGTCCGGACACCGAGACCCCCACTGCCCCGAGACCCATGGCGCCCGGAGTGTCGCGTTCGGTCGGAACGAGGGGGATCTCGTAGCGGAGATCCTGGGCGGCGAGGTCATTGGGGGTGATCGCCACGAACTCGAAGTTCGGGATGTTGTTCGTGATCACCGTGAAGGTCGTCGCACCGCAGGACACGGCAAGCTCCGGATCCGGATATCCGTTCTGCTCATAGGCATTGACCTCGGCGATGAGAAAGTGCTGCTCCGGACAGGCCGGGTCATCGGTGGTACTCACCGCGGTCGTGGTCGTCGGGACCTCGGCCGCCGATGTGGTGGTGGTAGCGCCGGTGGCGGGTGTGGTGGTGGTTTCATCGCCCGCTTCGCCCTCGCCGCAGGCGGTGAGGACCAGCGTCAAGGCGAGCATCGAGATCAACGTGGTGCGCACAGGAATCCCCTCCTCTGAATTGCGTCGGACGGTATCCGCGCGTGGTGAGAGGGAGATGAGAGCCGGCCGAGGATCAGGTGAGAGCCGGGTGCCGGGTGCCGGGTGCCTTTCTCACACCACCGCGGTACCCGAGGTCCAGTCCTCGTACAGCCCGGCGTAGATGCCGCCGGCGGCGACCAGGTCGCGGTGGCGACCGTGCTCGACGAGGCGGCCGCGATCGAAGACGAGCACCTCGTCGGCGGCTTCGGCGGTGGCGAGTCGGTGGGCGATGGTCACCGAGGTGCGTCCGGCGATGAAGCGGTCGATGGCATGGCGCAGCGAGACATCGAGTGCCGGGTCGACGGCCGAGGTCGCCTCATCGAGCACGAGGAGGTCGGGGCTCGCCATCCAGGCACGCACCAGGGCGACGAGTTGGCGCTCGCCCGCCGAGAGACTGGATCCGCGTTCACCCACCGGGGTGTCGATGCCGCCGGGGAGCCGTCGCAGCCAGCTGTCGAGGTCGAGTTCCTGGAAGGCCTCGAGGATCTCCGAGTCGCGCGCCCCGGGACGTCCGTAGCGGACGTTGTCGGCGATGGTGCCGGTGAAGAGGAATCCTTCCTGGGGTACGAAGGCGACCCGGGAGCGCAGGCTGGTGCGTGACACCTGTCGCAGATCGCATCCACCGATGCGCACCACGCCTCGGTCGGGGTCGAGGAGTCGCACCAGCAGCTTGGCGAAGGTGGTCTTGCCGGAACCCGTGGCGCCGACGACGGCGATCCGGCCACCGGCGGGAATGGTCGCGGTGACATCCGAGATCACCTCAGAGCCCCCCGGATACGCGAAGCCGATGTCGGTGAACGAGACATCGAGGATTCCGGGCGGGAGGTCGATGGGGTCGTCGGCATCCGGGATCTCGATGGGGGCGTCAAGGGTGTCGACGATGCGCCGGAGACCCGAGGCGGCACTCTGAGCGAAGTCGAGGATCTCGACCAGCGTCTGGATCGGGGCGATGAGCAGGTTGACGAGGAAGAGGAAGGCGAGGAGCACGCCAACGGTGATGCCCTCGCCCGGCCCCATGATCAGGCCCACCGCGATCACCAGCGCGGTGAGGGAGGCGGCGAAGATCTCAGCAGTGGAGAAGAGCACGTTGCCGAAGTGGGCGGCGCGGAATTGCGCCCGGAACCGTCGCTCCAGAGCGTCGGCGACTCGACCGAGCGTGGTGGCCTCGGCACCGTAGGCGCGCACCTCGGGGAGGGCGTTGATCGCCTCGCCCATCACGGCGAGGCTGTTGGCCACGTTCTCCCGCACCTTGTCGTAGCGGCGCCGCAGGATCTTCTGGAACCACAGCAGGCTGGAGGCGTACCCGATCACTCCGACGAGCACGATGGCGGCGAGTCGCCACTCGTAGATCGCCATCACCACGAGTGACATCACCACCTGGGTGCCGTTCACCAGGAACATCACCCCGCCCCATTCGAGGAACTCCTGGAGCGTGGCGACGTCGGAGGTGACCCGCGACACCAGTGCCCCGCGCCGCTCGGTCTGCACCGTGAGCATGGACCGCTGCAGGAGATGGGAGAACACCGACACCCGCAAGTCGGAAAGCCCGGTGGACGCCTGCTTCACGAGGCGGATGAGACCGGCGCGGGTCATCAGTCCGCCGACGACCACGGCGGCCAACCCGACGCCGGCCGTCAGCGCCACCGCACCCATGTCGACGGTGTCGCCCGTGATGTAGTTGTCGAGGGTCTGCTGGATGATCACCGGGATGAGGAGTTGCACGCCCGTTCCGCCGAGGTTGAACAGCAGGATGACCCAGAGGCGCCGGGCGATGATGGGGACCTCGGTGATGGCGCGACGGATCGCGGCCGGGGTGGAGAGGCCGGAGGCGGTGGCGGCGGTCACGATGCCAGCTTTCGGCTGGCGGCATCGTGCTCGTCATCATCGCGCTGGACATGGTGTTCGCCAGAC
>CAYYIA010000264.1:0-2918 GCA_964471875.1 uncultured Acidimicrobiia bacterium | reverse complement strand
CATCCACGCCGCGTTGCTCTGCACAAGAGCGCGCCCGCGGGCGTTGCCCATCAGGCCGTAGGTTTCGGCGGCGGCATCGAACATGCGGAGTGCGTCGCCGAGTTGGTTGGTGATGACGAAGAGGATGCCGAGGTTCATCTGGTTGACCGCTTCGCCGTGGCGATAGCCGATGCGCCGCGACACGGCGATGGCACGCTGGTAGTCCTTCTCGGCGGCCTCGGGCTCACCCCGTTCCATTCGCAGCGTGGCGAGCATGCCGAGCACATCGGCCTGACCACGCGCATCGTCGAGGTCGGTGTAGATGGCCAGGGCGGCCAGCAACTGCGACTCCGCCTCGCCAAAGCGCTGCAGGTCGACGAGGTTCTGGCCGAGGGCGTTACGGGCGTCCGCCTCCTGCTGCCGGTCGACTCCCCGGAAGGTGGCGGCTCGCTCGAGGTACTCGACCCCTTCGGTGGCCTTCCCGGCAAAGCAGGCGATCATGCCGAGGGCGGTGAGGGCGGCAACGGTGCGACCGGCGTCGTCGTCCTGTTCGGCGAGTGAAAGGGCTTCGCGTGCGGTGTCGACCGCCTGCTGGAACTCGTCGCGGTGTGCCAACCACCAGGCCTTCCGGGTGAGGGCCACGCTGCGCTGGGGTCCGGTGGCGAATCGTTCGAGGCGCTGGACGGCGTGGCGCTGGTCGTCGCGCCGTCCCAGGACATCGAGCACCTCCTCCTGCAGGGATGCCACCGCGAACCGTCGCTCCTTGGCGCCGTCGATCTCATCGAGGGCTGCCGACGCCCGTTCGAGGTGGAGTACCGCGGTGTCATAGGCATGGACAGCCATGGCCCGCGATGCCGCTCGCTCGAGATACACCGCAGCGCGTTCTGGCATCCGTGCCGTGAGGAAGTGATGGGCGAGTACCTCGACCTCGTCTGGCCGATGCTGCTCTACCGCCCGGGCGATGCGGCGATGGAGGTCGAGACGCCGCGACAGGGTCAGGTTGTCGTAGATGACCCGTCGCATGAGTTCGTGACCGGTGGCGAACGAGCCCTCTGATGCGCTGAGGAACCTGCGCCGCACCAGGTCGTCGACCGCGGTGAGGGCCGCCCCGGGCTCCAGCTCCGATGCGGCCTCGATCTCGGCGAGGCTGAGCGTGCCATCGTGGGTGGAGATGAGCTCGATGGTGTCGCGCGACGCCGGGTCGAGCGCCTCGAGGCGGTGTCGGATGAGCGCGTGGACGGCAGGGCTGAGGGGTAGACGGTCACGGTTGGACGGTGCGTCCTCCGCCTCGATCTCGGCGGAAGCGAGATCGTTGCGTTCGTAGAGGGCTCGCAGCGTCTCGACGATGAACAGGGGGATCCCGCCGGTCTCGCGGTGAAGCCGCTCGGAGAACTCACCGCTGATCTCGCTGAGACCCAGGCTGCGGCGAATCAGCTCCTCGGTCTGGGCCGGCGAGTACGGAGCGAGCGACAGCCGAGAGCAGTGTGGTAGCCGGTCGAGCGATCGCAGCAACTCCCAGACGTCGTCGCGCTCCCGGGCTTCGCCGTGACGATACGAAACCGCGAAGAGGAGTCGATCGTCACCGATCTGGCCCACCATCTGCGTGAGAGCCTGAATGGTGTCGTCATCCGCCCAGTGCACGTCCTCGAGCACGACCAGGGTCGGCACCAACTCCGCGACACCGCGGAAGGCATTGGTGATGGCCTCGCGCATCCGCGCTTGCTCGTCGGAACGCCTCACCGGTTCCGCGGTGGGCGCATCTCCGCCGATCGCCGGGGCGAGCGGTGCCAACACGGCCCGCCACGCCGAGTCGAGGCGCCCCGCAACCTGGCGTGCCCGCAATGCCGAGATTCCATCGAGAGCCTCGGCGAGCGGGCCGAAGGGGCGGCCAGCGCTCGGATGGGACCGACCCCACAGGACATCCATGCCACGCCAGCGAGCATCGGCAATAACCTCGGTGAGCAACCGGGTCTTGCCGACACCGGCTTCGCCTTCGATGAGGATCACGCCGCCGTGGCCATCGAGGGCGGCATCGAGCCGGTGGGCGAACTGGCCGCGCTCCGCGTCGCGTCCGACAAACGGGGCGTGGGAGGTGTCCTCGAAGAGCGGGGAGTCGTCGTGCGGTGAGACCGCGCGCCCCCCACTGTCACGGTCGGCGAGCGTGGCCTCGTAGAGCGCCACCGTCTCCGGGGATGGCCGACTGCCCAACTCCTCGGAGAGAATCCGCCGGCACTCCTCGTACTGGCGGATGGCTTCGTGATGGCGGCCAAGCAGTACGGCGATGCGCATCACCCGGCGGTGGGCCGCCTCGTTGAACTCGTCCTCGGCGGCGATCCGCCGGGCATGGATCAGGCCGCCTTCGAGATCACCTCTCGCCAGTTCACCTTCGGTGAGGCGTTCCAACGCCTGCAGGAAGCGCACGCGGAGGCGGTCCTGGTCGTGGAAGAGCCAGTCGTCGTAGAACCCGGCAAGAAGGTCGCCTCGGTAGATCTCGACCGCGCGGGCGATGTCATCGGCGGCAAGCGCCTTCTCGAACTCGTCGACATCGAGCCAGAACGCCGCATCCGGATTGAAGCGGATGGTGTCGGTGCCTCCCACCAGATAGCGCTCCGACACCTCGTCGCCGAGAGTCGTCTTGATCTGCCATAGCGCCTGGCTGAGTCGGCGGCGGGCCCGGGACTCGTCGAACTCCGGCCAGAAGGTTCCGGCCAGGAGATCACGGGTGTGGGGGCGCTCCCGATTGAGCACCAAGTAGGCGAACAACGAGCGAGCGGCACGGAGGGGCAGCTGCTCGAGCGTCCGACCCTCCCGTGCCAGCTCGAATCCGCCGAGAAGTCGGACCTCGAGCCCGGACATGGGGGAACGGTACTCCAGGAGAGTCACCAGTCACCAGTCCAGGCTGGGGGCTAACCGGGGCCGTGACTGGGGGCTGTTGACTG
>CAYYIA010000263.1:0-2930 GCA_964471875.1 uncultured Acidimicrobiia bacterium | reverse complement strand
TGATCGAGATCCCCCGGGCCGCCCTGCGCGGCGGCGAACTCGCCGCCACCGCACGGTTTTTCTCGTTCGGGACAAACGACCTCACCCAGATGACGTTCGGGATCAGCCGCGACGATGCCCAGAAGGCATTCCTCGGGCGCTACCTGGAGGAGGGTCTGCTCGCCACGGACCCGTTCTTCACCCTGGACATCAACGGTGTGGGACGTCTGATCGAGATCGCCACCCGGGAGGGCAGGGCGGTACGTCCCGATCTCGAGGTGGGCATCTGCGGCGAACACGGTGGCGACCCCGCCACGATCGAGTTCTGTCACCGCACCGGCCTGGACTACGTCTCGTGCAGCCCTCCCCGGGTCCCCATCGCCCGCCTCGCCGCCGCCCAAGCAGCCCTGGGCCAGGGAGCGGAGCGGGCGAGCGTCTGAGCGAAGAAGTCTCCAGTCTCCAGTCTCCAGTCTCCAGCAGAGTCCGGGCACACACACCGCGAAGCCGGGTGCTCGTCAGCGGCTCGGTAGCCGGAGGCACATACGTTCCCTCTTGGGGCCAACAGCTTCGACCTGACAGTTGATGCCCTGCCAGCCGGACCTCCTCCTGGAGACTGGTGACTGGAGACTGGAGACTGGAGACTTCCTCAGGCCTTCCGCGCCGCCGGAATGTCCTTGCGGCTGGGGAGCCAGCGTTGCGGGACGGGACGGACCCGCATACGGAGGTCGACGACGCGAAAGCCCTCACCCGGGGGAAGCACCTTTATCGGATTGAGATCCATCTCGGCGATCTCCGGCAATTCGTCGATCATCGCCGAGACCCGCAGCAGCGCCTCACGCAGTGCCGGAACGTCGCCGGCGGGTCCGCCCCGGTAGCCATCCAGCAACTTGGCCGACTTCACCTCCCGGATCATGTGGTCGGCGTCGACGTCGGTGAGGGGGAGGATGCGAAACGCCACGTCACCGATCAACTCCACATAGACCCCGCCGAGACCGAAGGCGATGAGCGGTCCGAACGATGGATCCTCGGTCATCCCGATGATGACCTCATGGCCGCCTGCAACGAACTCCTGGATGAGCACACCCTCGGCGTCGTCCGCCACCTTCATCAGGCGCTCGAACGCCGCGGTGACCTGGCGTGCACCCTTGACGTTCAGCGCGATGCCGCCGACCTCGGTCTTGTGGAGGACGCTCGGGGCGATCACCTTCAGGGCGACGGGACCGCCGATCTCCTCCGCCGCAGTGACCGCCTCGGCGGCATTGCGGGCGACACGCGACGCCGCACGCCGGATGCCATAGGCATCGAGCACGGCCTCAGCATCTCGCGGCTCCAGCCATCCGCCCTCACTGCCCAGTCGGGTGAGGGCGGCATCGATGGTCGCCCGGGCGGCGTCGCGATTCACATCCTCGAAGCGCACCACCTCGCCGAGCGGGTTCTTCCGCCACTCGGCATAACGGCAGACCCGCGCCAGGGCTCGCGCCGCCGGCTCCGGGAATGGGTAGATCGGGATGCGCCGTGTGCCTTCGGCGTGATGCGGCATCGTGTCGATGTCCGCCTCCATGTAGACGGCGAGGACGGTCTTGTCGTGAGCGTCCTCGCCGACGGTCTCGGCAACCGCCTTCTGCACGGCATCGAGTCCCCCCGGAGTGGTCGGGATGAACACGACGATCACGGTGTCGATCTCGTCGCTGTCGAGGAGCGCTCGCAGGCAGCTCCGGTACTGCTCCGGCCCGGCGGAGGCGATCATGTCCACCGGATTGCGCACCGCGGCTTCCGCAGCCAAACCGACCCGCAGGGCCGCCTGCAGTCCCTCGGAGAACACCGGGACCTGCAGCCCCTCCGACTCGAGCGCATCGATGGCGAGGATGGCCGGCCCACCGGCGTTGGTGAGCACCGCCACCCGACGACCCCGGGGAAGCGGCTGGTTGGCGAGCAACGATGTGACTTCGAACAACTCCTCGAGAGTGTCGGTGCGGATGACGCCGGACTGACGGAACAATGCGGAGACGGCGCCCTCCACCGAGGCGAGCGCTCCGGTGTGGCTGCTGGCGGCGCGCGCTCCTCCGAGGGTACGTCCCGACTTCACCGCCACGATCGGCTTGGTGCGGCCGAGGCGGCGAGCGATGCGGGCAAAGCGCCGCGGGTGACCGAACGACTCCATGTACAACACGATGACGTCGGTGGCCGGATCCCCCTCCCAATACAGGAGCAGGTCGTTGGCACTGACATCGGCCTTGTTGCCGACGGACACGAAGGTGGAGATGCCGATGTCGAGCCGGCGGGCATGGTCCAGGATGGCGATTCCCAGAGCACCCGACTGACTCGACATGCCGACATTGCCCTGCGGCGGGAACACCGGGGCGAAGGTGACATCGAGGCGCACCGCCGGGTCGGTGTTGAGCAAGCCCATGCAGTTGGGGCCGATGAGGCGCATGCCCGCCTCGCGCACCAGACTCACCAACTCCTTCTCCATCGCCGCTCCGGCGTCACCCGTCTCGGAGAAGCCGGCGGTGATCACCACCATGCCCCGGACACCCTTTTCGGCGCACTGCTTCGTCACCTCGATCACGAAGCGGGCTGGCACCACCACCACTGCGAGATCCACCGGGTCGGGGATGTCCAACACCGTGTCGTAGGCCTTGACCGCACCAACCGAGTGAGCATTCGGGTTGACCGGATACACCGTTCCCGAGAATCCCCCACGCATCAGGTTGCGCATCAGTCGTCCGCCGATCGACATGTCTTCACGGGAGGCCCCGATCACCGCGACCGACTTGGGATAGAACACCGGAAGCAGCGACGCGGCAACGGCGTGCTGCTCGCGCATCCCGGCGAGGCGGGTGACCTCTTCGGTGACTTCGACCGGGAAGTCGACGGTGTACACGCCTTCTTCCAGCTCGCGGGTCATGCGGTAGCCGGAGGTGCGGAACACGCGCATCATTGCGTAGTTG
>CAYYIA010000262.1:0-2954 GCA_964471875.1 uncultured Acidimicrobiia bacterium | reverse complement strand
AGATCACGCACCACGATGGATTCCGCCTCGCTGAACTTCGCAACCTCGGACTGGAATACCGCGAAACGCAAGACTTTGGTGGAGGGAGTCTGTGGGTTCGACAAGCTGACGGAAACGCGTCCAGTGTAGAGCTCCCTGGCGACATCGGCGTCAAGACCTACTTCCGCCGGCTTGCGAACGCGGCGCGTGCACTCGGTCTGAAGGCCCCGAAGTTCTGAAGGGATCTGAAGGACAGCCGCCTGGCGGTGGAACTTCCCCAGCCGCCCTGCAGTGACGGCCGGGGGTCACGCTACGAGCTCAGCTGACATCCCGCCTCCCGTCCTCGGCCGGCGGACCACCCTCCACCGGCTTCACCGCATCGGTCGGGACCGGCCCGGCCCCCGACACGTCCTCCCCTGAGGTGGGTGGGACCACCATCTCATTCCCCGGCGCGGGACCAATGCTCCCCACCACGCCGTTCCGGCCGAACCGCGCCGGCCCATCGACCTGCCGGACGTTCTCCCACAGCTCCGCCAGCGCGGGCTCCCGGCGGTAGCGCGGCCGGAGGAGGCCGCCCAGGAGCCGCACCTGCTCCATCATCTGCTCGGTGATCGCCAGCAACCGGAGCCGTGCGTCCACGTGCTCCCGCCGCCGCACCACCACCGCCGCCGTCGCGGCATCGAGCTCCTCGAGCGCCCCCGCCAGGTCATCGAGCAGGGTGTCGCCGAGTCCTGCCGCCACCAGCTCCTCGCGGAGCGGCAGCGCCCTGGCGTGGAGCGCCCGGGCCGCCACCGCATACGCGCGGTAGGGCCGGCTCGCCCGGGGCAACGCGAACGAAGCGACCCGCTTCTCGTCGCCCTTGAACGCCACCTGCGCCGTCAACACCAGGTGCGTCACCATCTCCCGGTGCATCCGGTCCCGCACGGCACGCCGCTGGGCCGTCGCCCCGCGCGCACCCTGGCGGCCCTCCTCCTCGGCCACCGCCATCACCCCGGCGTCCTTCACCAGCTCCTCGAGGCGCGAGACCACGCCGGTCCAGCTCACGCCCTCCGACGGATGGGTGCGCACGAACTCCAGCACACGCTCCACCATCGCGAGTTTCCTGCGGACCTGCCGATCCATGGTACACCATCCTTGCAATGATCCCCGGCCGGCAGGAATCGGTTTGGCAAGAGGGCATTCCGTCACCGTCCGGCCGTCAGTGACAGCACCCTCTCTCCTCATGGATCGTGCCACGAGTGGTCTCGCATTTCACCACGCGAATGTGTCACGCGAAGGCAATCGCGCAACTCGTTGCGGAACAATCATCGGCACAATCGCGCACGACACTCGGCGCCATCGGTCACGCGGAAATTCGCGCTCCGCGACACCACCTCGCGGGGGAAAAGTGTATTGTTGGGAGGGGTCCGAAGGCCGAATTTGGACAACGCCCGCCCAACGAAACCGTTCGCGAGCGATGTGCCTCGATGCCGAGACAAGATGGAGTCCCTCGGTTGCCCCGCGAAGCGATTCGTTCGTCCGACGCGATCGTTCCGATCGCATGCGGAACGATTCGTTCACTCGACTTCGGGGTTCATTCGCCCGATGGAACCCCTCGCACCCCGAACGGAGCGCCTCACTCGATGAACGGAGCGACTCGCTCCTCGGACGCAGCGGCTCGCTCCCCCTTCGAAGCGGCTCCCTCGGCGCGCGGAGCAGTTCCCTCCCCGGGCGCAGGGGTTCGGAGGTCGGATGGAGGAGTTCGCCGCCCGGATGGAGCGGTTCGTTGGCCGTTCGGAGGGGCTCCCAAGGCGAGCGGAGGGGTCCTCGCGGTGTTCGGCAGGGCGCTGATCGAGGGCGGTGGGGGTGGGGGCCGGGATCGCGGACCCGCGTGCCTGGGAGGCCTCACTCCTTCCTGATCCGCACCTCCACCCGCCGGTTCTGCTGCCGTCCCTCTGCTGTCGCGTTCGGTGCCACCGGCCGCGTCGGCCCGAACCCGCGCGTCGACATCCTCCCCTCCGGTACCGACCCGTTCGCCACCAGCCACCGCTTCACCGCCTCGGCGCGCGCCAGCGAGAGCCGGTCATTGAGCGCGCGCGTCCCCACGGAGTCGGTGTGGCCCTCGATCTCGATCGGAAGCTCGGGGTGCCTGGCGATCAGGGCGGCCAGCTCCCCGAGTGCCGCGGTCGCCCGGTCCCGGAGCGTCGCCTCGCCGGTGTCGAAGAGGATCTCCGCACCCAGCGACACCTGGATCTCGTCGGCACTCTCGGTCACCCGGAGCGTGGCGTCGTCGAGCAGCACCACCGCCACCCGATCGATGGCGGCACCATAACCCGTCTCCGGTGACCGCGTGAGCGAGGTGAACTCGAGCGTGGTGGAGTCGGCCGCCGCCGTGAACACCCATTCCTTCGCCGTCCATCCCATGCTCCGGCCGATCTTCCCTGTCGCATCGAACGTGAACTCCGCCGACTGCCCCGCGGCAGAGACGCGCATCGGCTTGATCCGTGGCGGGCGATTGGGATTGCCGGCGAGGTCGAAGGTCACCCGGTAGCGCCTGCCGGCGATGGTGGCGAACGTCTGCGCGATCCCTCCCTGCACGTGCGGCGGCGTGGTCCGGCTCCTCGCACTCCCGTCGAGATCGATCGCATACGTCCCCTCGGCGGAGATCCAGTATCCGGCACCGACGAGGTCGATTCCCTCCCCGGTCACCACCCAGCCAGGAAGTGCCGTCGATCCGCCAACGAGGTTGAGGAAGGTTCGCGCGGCCGGCCCCTCCTCGAATCCGCCGTTGCGGAGGAGGTTGGCGGGTTGCTGGGCGAGGAGTGTGGCAGGCACCAGCCAGGACAGGACCGCTGAGGCGCGCATCGCCAGCCGGACCGAACGCACGGAGGCCATGCGGGAATAGTACAGGAATGCGCAGCGAAGGCGAGCGGAACCTCACGCCCCCAGGCCCCGTACAGGGCAGACCTCCTCACGGACCCGATCCTCGATGCTCT
>CAYYIA010000261.1:0-2969 GCA_964471875.1 uncultured Acidimicrobiia bacterium | reverse complement strand
GGATGTCGACGCCACTCCGGTGGCACCCGAGACCGCAGGCACGGTCCCGGCGCGCCATGTCGATCCGGCCGCCTCGTGGTTGTCCGCAGTCGGTGCCAAGCCGAACTCGAAGAAGTTCGCCGCCGCCCTCGCTGCCCGGGTGCGCCTCACCTACGACGACACCGCCGCGGGCATCTCCCATCGCGAGGAGTGGGAGGCCGTCTTCCATCCCCTGGGCCACCCGTTCGACCCATCCTCAGGGATCGCGGTCGACCACGACCCGCGCGACTTCATCGACAGGGCACCCGAGGGTGCCACCTACGTACTCCCCGAAGCGCCCGTGGATACGAAGTCGTGGTTCAGCGAGGTCGAGACCGGTCTGCGTGACCATCTCGCTTCGGAGCGATCCATGACCGTGTATCGCAACCGGGCGCTCAAGCTGTTCTCCCGCGTCGGAGAGGACGAGGCGGCGTTTGGCGCCAGGTGCCGCGTCGCCGCCGACGCCGCGGCCGACGCCGACCTCGTGGCGGTGAAGCGCAGGTTCCAGACCCGTCTCGACCGCGCCCGTGCGGCCATAGAAGCCGCCTACCTCGACGTGCAGGAGGCCCAACTCGACGCCGAGACCCGGCGACAAGAGGAGATGATGTCGGGAGCGGGCACCATTCTTGGCGTGCTCATGGGGCGGCGCAACAGTCGCTCACTGTCGGGGGCCGCTTCGAAACGCTCGATGACTCGCCGCGCCGAGCAGCGCGTATACAGCGCCGAGACCAAGGCCGCCGCCAAGGTGGAGAGTCTCGAGTCCCTCGAAGCCGACCTCACCGATGCCGTCACCGAAGTGACTTCGCAGTGGCAGGACAAGGCCGAGGCGATCGAGACGCTGGAGATCGGCCTGGAGAAGACCGACATCGTGGTGGAGCCGCCGGTGTTGATCTGGATTCCGGTTTGACGGGGCGGGGTCAGCAACGGCCTTCAGGATGAGACATCAGGTATCAGGTATCAGATATCAGATGTCAGGCAAGAACCTTCCCTGGGTTCTTCTCCGCTGCCTGATACCTGACACCTGATATCTGACATCTTCCTCCTCAACCACCTCGCGAAAACCGCCGATAGGTCCTCCATGACCGCTTCCGTGACCAATCTCCGCGTCGAAACTGCACGGTTGGCGTTGATCCGCGTCGAGGAATCGACCGACGAGCATCATGCCGAGGTTCATGTCACCCTCGCCTGGGAGGGCAAGGACCATGTCGGTGTCGCCTCAGGCATCCCGGCCGATGCCGAGCGCCCCACCCTGGTGGCGGCGGCGACCCTCGACGCCCTCGCCTTCGTCGACGACGAGTACCGCCTGATCGATGCCACGACCTCGTGGGCGGGCGGATTCGACGTAGCCATGGTGGTCATCGCCGACCCTGACGAGGAGCGTCCCCTGGTGGGCACCGCGGTGCTCGACGACGACAACCGCCAGGTCGCCTTTGCCAAGGCAGCGCTCGACGCGGTGAACAGGCGCATCTCACAGGAACTCTGAGGTCTCGGCCCCGGCGCGAGATCGCGAAAACTCCCACTACGCTCCTGAGCCATGCGATCACGCCCCGTCATCGTCTCCATCGACGACGACATCGACGGCTCCGACGCCCGCGTCACTGTGCGCCTCGACTGGGACCAGCGCGCCTGGCACGGCCACGCCGTTGGGACCTCGGGCGAGCGGGTGCGACTCGCCGGCGAGGCTGCGCTCGATGCCGTGACCCGTATCGTCGACGGCACGATCGACCTCGAACTACTCGCCGTTGCCACGACCGATCTCGGGGCGGCGAGCGTGGCCCTTGCCCAGGTTCGCTACGACGGTGGCGACGTGCTCGTGGGCAGCGCCATCCAGGGAGAGACGGATGGACGACTGGCCGCAGTGCGGGCAGTGATGGATGCCATCAACCGCCGCCTGGAACTGGTGCTCTGAACGCGGAGCGCGCCCTCAGGACTCGCCGGCCCGCTCGCCGAGCACCGCCCACAGGATGTCGCGAATGCTGACGATCCCGAGCAACTCGCCTCCGGACATCACCGGCATGTGCCGGTAGCCGACCTCGAGAAGCCACCGCGCAGCCTCGTCGACATCGGTCTCCGGAGAGAACGTGTCCGGAGCCTCGGCCATCCAGTCGGCTACGAGTTCGATCTCGGGATCGACTCCGGCGGCGAGGGCACGCACGAGGTCTCGTTCGGTGATGATGCCCACCAACTGCCGGTCGGCGATCACCCCGAGGCTGCCCACGCCATCCTGTACCAAGGCATCGGCGACATCGCCGAGCGTGGCCTCGGTTCCGATAACGGTGGCCGAGCCACCGACCAGCGCTCCGAGTTTCATCGCTGGCGAGGCTAGCCCGATTCTCGGTCGGTGGCCCGGCCGAATCGCGCCGCTCTAGACCAGGTCCTGCTCGCGGATGCCGAAGGAGGGGTGGCGGAGCCGGCACAGCGCGAGCTTCTCCAGCTGGCGGATGCGCTCGCGGGTCAGGTTGAACTCGTCGCCGATCTCCTCGAGGGTGCGGGGCACCCCGTCGAGGAAGCCGTAGCGCAGTGCCAGGATCCGACCCTCGCGATCGGGAAGCCGGGAGATGGAGCGGCGCAGGCTGTCGGCGATGTCGCCCTCCTCGGTGACCCGGACCGGGTCGACGGCATCCTCGTCTTCGATGAAGTCGCCCAACTGGGCACCGTCCTCACCGACGGGCTGCTCGAGCGAGACGGTATCGGCGACGCCGAGGGCGAGTTCGACCTTGTCGACGGTGACCCCGGCCTCCTCGGCGATCTCTGCGGGCTTGGGATCCCGTCCCAGCTCGGCCTTGAGGCTCGCCTGGGCAGCACGAACGGCCGCCAGCGTGTCATGGAGATGGACGGGAATGCGCACCGTGCGGGACTTGTCGGCGATGGCACGGGTGATCGCCTGGCGGATCCACCACGTCGCGTAGGTGGAGAACTTGAAGCCCTTGCGCCAGTCGAACTTCTCCACG
>CAYYIA010000260.1:0-2991 GCA_964471875.1 uncultured Acidimicrobiia bacterium | reverse complement strand
CCTCGCGGAAGGCCACGGCCTCGGTGACCGGAAGCTCCTCTGGCGTGGCGACGACGACGACTCCGGTGTGCTTGGGGTTCTCGAGGAGCGACCGCAGCCAGGCGGCCTGATCGCGTACGGCACCACCCGGTACGAGCCCGGCGATGGTGGTCGGAGCACCGAGGTACGACTGGACCTGACCGGTCGGCGGGGCATCGGCAACGACGAGGTCCCACGTGGAGATGGTGGATTCGTGCACGACCTTCCCGATCATCACGGTGTCGCGCACTCCCGGAACGGTGTCGACCACCGCGGCGAACACCCGCGCCACGGCACCGAGGTGAGGAAGGTGGAGGCGGTGGCGGAGATACTCGTCGAGGGCGGCGGCCGGCTCGACCACGGCCGCATGCACATCGCCGAATGCTTCGGGCTCGGGTCCGATCCGGGACGCTCCGAGATGGCGGGCAAGGCCCTCGCCGCTGCCCATGGCGAGGGCGAGGACTCGCATCCCGCGTCGACCGGCGGCGATGGCCAGCGAAGCGGCCACGGCGCTCTTGCCCGTCCCGCCCTTTCCTGTGACCAGGCACAACCGTCGCTCGAGCACCGCGTCGAGAGTAGGCCCCGTGTCGCCTAGCCTGGAGCGAGCCAGAGAGGAGGGCCGTGGCCGAGTTCGACATCGACGCATTTCGCCATCGGTTCCGGGAGCGCGCCGCGGCCGTGAAGGAACGCGGAGTGCCGCCGCTGGAAGGAGAAGCCCGCCGGCGCTTCCTGGCATCGGCCCAGCAGGACTTCATCGACTACTCGCTCGTGGCGGACTCCGAGGCGACCCTCGAGGACGGGGCGCTGGTGCTCCGCATACCGCTCAGCGGCGGATAGCGAACCCGGTCACTCCACCGGGTCGGCGACACCCGCGGCGGCCCGCCTCGCCGCAGCACGGCGCTCGCCATCGAGCCGGCCGAGTTCCGTGTCGCCGTAGTCCACGAACCGCATCGCGTCGGCGATGGCGTGGTGGCCCGCCTGGTCGCGGATCAGGCGATGCATCTCCTGGCAGACGCGGCGGTAGCCCGGATGGCCACCCGGGGCCGTCCGCAACTCGATGAGGTGCATCGCCTCGCGGGCGTTCAGTTGCATCACGAAGCGGATCCGGTAGGCAAACGGGACGGCGTACTGCGCCACGTCCGGACCGAAGCCGGCCTCGAGGCGGGCTGCGAGCGCCGCCGCGGATTCCATCGCCTCGGTCCATCGCTCGGCTTCGCCGAGTTCGACGATCGCCGCGGGCGTGACGAATCCATGCCGGGCGTCGAGGCGCTGCCATTCCAGGGTGAGCAGCCGGTGACGTTGCAGGTCGCGGAAGATCCCGTAATCGCAGAGGATGTCGAAGCGGTACCCGGTGCGTTCGAAGGCCCGTCCCGGCTTGTGCCGCCGGTTGGCTCGCTGACCCACATAGGCCTCGATGAGCCGCGTCCGATCATGGAGCGAGAGCGACCGCACGCGGGTGAGCAGGACATCGTCGGGGAGCCCGGTCACCGCATAGAGCGCAGCTGCCGCCACTTTGAGTTCGGCCTCCGGGTCCCACTCCACCAGGGTCACTTCCGGTCGATTCGGAGCCGGCGCGTCGAATTCGGCGCCGAGCCGACCCATCGCCGACGCGGTGGCTTCCAGGTATCGCGACCATTCCCCACCCCGGTCGGGAACGTCGACGCGACGAAGGAAGGCGGGCGCCATCTTCCTGAGCTCGGTGAGCATGAGATCCGCATACGCCCGGACCTCGGCGAGGGGATGGGCTCGCATGCGGAGCAGGAGCATCTCGAAGGCTTGACCCGAGCCGTGGATGCCGACGTTCGAGATGGTGGCGGCCGGGAGCAGACCGCGCAGGTCGTCGCAGACCCGCGCCCGGATGGTGCTGCGGTACACGAAGCCGGAGTCTTCCGGTTGCCTCGGATAGAGCGACTCGTAGTAGGCCGTCGATCGCCGGGTGAGGGTTCCGTAGAGCCTGAACAGCGAGTCGAGGGTGTTGCGGAAGTCCGGCTCGAGCGACCCCCCGCCGATCTCGGGGGGTACCGTGTAGCGGAAACGATCGCCGAGTGGCTCGTCGTAGAACATGTAGCGGGTGCTCTGCTCCAGATAGGAAGCAAGCCGTCCCCACTCGAGGACCTTGGTCAGGACATTCGACGACTGTTCGCAGGCGAGATGCATCGCACCGAGTTGGGCCACCGAATCGTCGCCGTACTGGGTGAACACCCGGGTATAGAGGTCTTCGGCGCGGTCCAGGTGCACCGCCTCCTCCGGGTCGCCCATCGTCGTGGAGATGGCCGCGATGCCCGAGTCGGGAGCGGCGAACTCGTCGAGAAACAGTCGCCGGAGCGACTTCGGACTGCGGCTGTATCGGGCGAAGAGCGCCCCTTTGACGACCTCGGGGAGGTTCACCAGACCGAAGACCGGCTCGGTGGTGTTGGTGAAGAACCGGCCGAGGAGCGCCGTCTCGTCGGGGGTGAACGGCTCGCAGAAGTATTCGAGGGCCGTCATGTCACATGCCTGTGATTCACCGCGGGGCGACGCTACCGGGCGGCGCAGGCGGTGGCAACCGCACGGGCGACTCCCGGAGCCTGGTCCGAGGCGCACACGTTCCCGAGCGGGACCGTCCTACCGTTCCGGGGTGACCACGATCCGGGTGCTCGTCATCGCCATCATCGTCGCCATCATCGCCGTGGCCCTCCTGCCCCTTGCCGTGCTCCTCGACCTGGCGGGTGGCGGTGATGGGTTCGGCTTGTGCAGCGGTGGGATCGGCGACTGCCACACCTCGTACTTCGACGGCCCCGAACTCCTCGGCGTGCTCGGCCTCGTGCTCTTCCTCCTGTTGATGGCGCTGCGGGCGGCGCTGCACGTCCGTTCGCTCGCCGAGACACGCCGCGACGATCAGGCGCTCGATGATTCGGTGGGGGAGCGCCTCGGCCGCGGCTGAACGGTCAGATGTCCGCCAGACCCCGGGCCGACCACGCTGACGCGTCCGCC
>CAYYIA010000259.1:0-2998 GCA_964471875.1 uncultured Acidimicrobiia bacterium | reverse complement strand
AAGGGGGAAGCCCCCCTCCCCCCTTCGGGGTACTCCCCCCTACGGGGGGAGAAACAGGGGGGAGAAACAGGGGGGAGAAACAGGGAGGAGAAACCGGGGAGAGACGGAGCCCGAGCGAAGCGAGGACCGCTGAACCGGGCTTCCGCCTGCCCTTCCGGGCGTAGTACCTTTGCTTCCGCTGCGCCCGTAGCTCAATTGGACAGAGCGTCTGACTACGGATCAGGAGGTTGGGGATTCGAGTTCCTCCGGGCGCGCTGAAGAGTCGGCCCCCGGCCGACCGTCGCTCCTCTCCGAGCCCTACCCGGGCTCGAAACCGTCACTCCACCGAGCGAACCAAAGACGGGCAGGAATCCCCTGGGCGGCCGAATGGCCGAGGAGTACCCAGACTTCGGGATGGGCACCACTCCGCACCGCCAGGCCGACGCCGACAACCTCAAGACCGTCCTCGTGGCTGCGGTCATCGTCGGTCATGCCACCATGGCATGGACCGGTCTGGGCAACTGGGTGGTCGAAGAACCCCACATCCGGGAGCCCTGGCTGAGCCTCGCCAGCCTCCTCGTCCTCGGGGCGCTCTTCGGCATGGCGATCTTCTTCTTCGTCGCCGGTGCCTTCACGGTGCCGTCGTTCCGGCGCAAAGGGCCTCGTCGATTCCTCCTCGACCGGACGCTGCGCCTCGGGCTTCCGACGGTGTTCTTCGTGATCTTCCTCAGCCCGCTCGTCGAGTACGTCGACACCGACAACGCTGGATGGGACCGCGGGTTCTGGGCGTTCGTGCGCCACATCCTGTGGCCACCCGCGCCGGGTCCTACCTGGTTCCTCTGGGTGCTGCTGGTGTTCTCCGCGGGGTACGCCGGCTTCCGCACCCTGCGCCCCGAGCCGCACCCGAAGGCCGCGCCGCTGGAGGTGCGCCATCTGGTCGTCGTCGCGGCAATCGTCACGACCGCCACCTTCCTCATCCGCTTCTCGGTGCCGCTCGGCGATGAGGTGTGGCACCTGAGCCTCTCGCAGGCTCCTGGGTGGCTCGCCGGTTTCGTCCTCGGCGTGGTCGGCGCAGAGCAAGGGTGGTACACCTCCGTGCCCGCTCACGTGCTCCGGGTTGCGCGGCGTGCCGCCCTGGCCGCGGTTGTTGCTGCGATCGCACTCCTTGCCCTGGCCGGAGACAACCTCGACCCTCTCGGCGGAGGCGCCAACTGGCAGGCGCTCGTGGCCGCCACCGCAGAGGGAGTGCTCGTCGCGAGCATGCCGCTGCTCCTTACCGACCTATTCCGTCGTCGCTTCGCCCACCAGGGCCGCATCGGCCGGGCCATGGGTCGGGCTGGCTTTGCCGCATTCGTGATCCACCAGGCGGTCCTGATCGGTCTGGTCCTTGCCAGCCGCCAAACACCCTGGGCGCCCGAGATCGAGTTCCTCCTTGTCAGCGGTCTGGCGGTCGCCGCCTCGTTTGGAGTCGGATCGCTCGTACTGCGGGTCCCCGGCGTGGGTCGAATCGTTTAGAGCCCACCGGGCAAGCCCCGGTACCGGGCACACCTCCGCGCCGGGTGGTGCCCCGCCCCACCACTAGCCTCCATCCCTCAAGCAGAGGGCGATGAACGACTACCTGACAGCCGTCAACGAACGAGTCGTGATCTTCGATGGCGCCACCGGAACCTCCTACCAGAGGGCCGGACTGGGCCCCGATGACTTCGGCGGTCCCGAATTCGAGGGCTGCAACGAACTGCTCAGCATCACCCGACCCGACCTCGTCGCCGCCGTTCATGCCTCGTTCTTCGAGGTCGGGGTGGACGTGGTCGAGACCAACACCTTTGGGGCGTTCGCCGTGCCGCTCGGCGAGTACGGGATCGCCCACCGCTCGCACGAACTCAACGTGGCGGCGGCCCGCATCGCCCGTGGGGTTGCCGCCGACTTCAGCACCAAGGATCGCCCGCGGTGGGTGGCAGGGTCGATCGGCCCCGGTACCAAATTCCCCACGCTCGGCGACATTCGCTACGCCGACCTCCGCGATGCCTACGAGGTCCAGGCTGCGGGCTTGCTCGAAGGTGGGGTGGACCTCTTCATCATCGAGACGATGTTCGACCTCCTCACCCTGAAGGCGGCGATCAACGGCACCCGTCGGGCCATGACCGCGGCGGGACGCCGGGTGCCGATCCAGGCTCAGGTCACGATGGAACTCACCGGCCGCATGCTGCCGGGGACCGAGATCGGCGCCGCGCTCGCTGCCATCGACGCCATGCGTCCCGACATCATCGGTCTCAACTGCGCCACCGGACCGAGCGAGATGGCGGAGCACCTCCGCTACCTGTCGGCTCACGCCCGCATGCCCATCTCGTGCATCCCCAACGCCGGCCTCCCCCAGGTGATCGATGGGGCGATGTGTTACGACGTGGATCCGGACACCCTGGCCGGATTCCACGAGTGGTTCATCACGGACCTCGGCGTCGGCATCGTCGGTGGCTGTTGCGGCACCACCCCCGCCCACCTCAAGGCCGTGGTGGATCGCTGCGCGCACCTCACGCCCGCACGACGTCACCCGGTGCACGAGCCGGGTGTCTCCTCCACCTACGCCTTCACCCCGTTCGATCAGGACACCTCGTTCCTCATCATCGGCGAGCGGACCAATGCCAACGGATCGAAGAAGTTCCGCGAGGACCTGCTCGCCGGCGATTGGGACGGCTGTATCGCCATCGCCAAGGATCAGATCCGCGAGGGTGCCCACGTGCTCGATGTCTGCGTGGACTACGTGGGCCGCGACGGCACCGACGATGTCGATGAACTGGTGCGGCGCCTCGCCACCCAGTCGAGTGTGCCCGCGGTGATCGACTCCACCGAGCCGGCGGTCATGGAGGCCGGCCTGCAACGCCTTGGCGGACGGAGCGTGCTCAACTCGGCCAACCTCGAGGATGGCGACGCTCCGGGCTCACGGCTCGACCGGGTTTTCTCGCTGGCGCGCGAGTACGGGGCGGCGGTGATCTGCCTGCTCATCGACGAGGAGGGCCAGGCC
>CAYYIA010000258.1:0-3042 GCA_964471875.1 uncultured Acidimicrobiia bacterium | reverse complement strand
GGCGTCCGGCTCATCGATCCCGACCGGGAGAAGGCGATCCGCGAGCTGATCCCTGGCATCAAGAGCTACACATGGTCGAGCAAGCGTCCCGGCACGCCGATGCCCACCCGCCATGCCGGAGACAAGAAGTGGAGCCAGATGCCGCCGCGCGGCATGGCGTACTGGGAGAGCCTCAACGAGATCGTCCAAGGCGAGTCCGTCATGGAGCGCGACCGGCTGATCCTGGCGCAGCTCCGCTTCCTCGGCATCGAGAAGGGCAAGGCGTTCAAGCCCGACGCGCGCCAGAGGAAGATCCTCGAGGACGCGGCAGTCGTCGGCGAAGCCATGGCGAAGGCGAATACCTCCGACAAGCGCGTCGAACCTGCGTTCTGGTCCGGCACGAACTGGA
Source organism: uncultured Acidimicrobiia bacterium (assembly GCA_964471875.1). Classification (GTDB taxonomy): domain Bacteria; phylum Actinomycetota; class Acidimicrobiia; order Spongiisociales; family UBA11373; genus UBA11373. The sequence continues at coordinate 2,654 of CAYYIA010000258.1, read as the reverse complement.
AGCACGCCCTGGTCGTTTCCGTAGATCAGCGCAAGCCGGCCTACGATCAGCTCGACGAGCGGGCGGCGTGGTTCTACGAAGCGGTCGCCGTCTCCAAAGCCATGCTCACGGAGACCCCTGGCGTCGGCCAGCGCTACATCGCCTCCTACAAGGACAAAGGCGGCAAATGGCTCGATGGGGGCAATAACTACAAGCTCCACGTTCCGCCCAACCCGCCCGCCAAGAATTTCTGGTCGGTGACCGCGTACGACGAAAGCACGCGGCAGATGGTCGTCACCCCGCAGGGCCGTCCCGACATCTCCTCGCGCAAGACCGACATCCAGAAGAACGCCGATGGCTCCATCGACGTCTACTTCGGTCCGAAGGCGCCGGCCGGCAAGGAATCGAACTGGGTGCAGACCGAGCCGGGGAAGGGATCGTGAGGGCACCGGCCAGATGACGCTCAATGGCAAGAGCATCGAGGCCTACTTCCCCATCAAGGCGAGCCAGCTGCGCGTACTCGAACCCTTCAAGGTCGCCGGGATGGAGGGCCGGTTCGATGTGGAGGCCATGCTCGAGGGTGGCGGTGTCACCGGCCAGGTCGATGGCATCCGTCTCGCCATCGCCCGTGCACTCATCGAGAACGACCCCAGCCTTCGGCCTGCATTGAAGAAGGCCGGCCTGCTCACCCGTGATCCCCGCGCCGTCGAGCGCAAGAAGTACGGGTTGCGCAAGGCCCGCCGCGCCCCGCAGTACACCAAGCGCTGACCGCCAATCCTCGGCACACCCTGAGAGACTCATCGGATAGGACGCGGGCTGGATCTGAAGTCGTCCCACGATCGGGCCGACTGCAGATCACGGGTCGCCCTACCCGCCGAGCCTCTTAGGCTCTCCGGCTTCGGCGCCGATGGGAACGGATATGAAGAAGCTCTTCGGCACCGATGGGGTGCGCGGACTCGCCAACGTCGATCTCACCGCCGAGATGGCGCTCGGTCTGGCCCGTGCCGCCGCCGATGGCCGCAGCGGCACTGCCGTGGTGGGCCGTGACACCCGCCGGTCCGGCCAGATGCTGGCGGCGGCCGTCCATGCCGGTTTCAACGCCGCCGGTTTCGACACCGCCGATCTCGGGATCATCCCCGTGGGTGCGGTCAGCCACCTCACCCGGTCGTCGCACGCCACCTTCGGGGTGATGGTGTCGGCCAGCCACAACCCGGCGGAGGACAACGGGATCAAGTTCTTCGGATCCGACGGCGGAAAACTCGACGACGACCGGGAGACGGCGATCGAGTCGCGCTACCAAACCGATACCCCGTGGGTGGAGGTGAGCGGCGAGGCGCTCGGCATCCAGGTGCCCATGGTCGACGCCCTCGATCGCTACGTCCGCCATCTCTCCTCGCAGTCCGACTACCGCCTTGCCGGTATCCCCGTGGTGCTCGACTGTGCCCACGGGGCGGCCTTCCTCGCCGCACCGCGGCTGTTCGCCGGTCTCGGCGCCGAGGTCGAGGCGATCAACACCGAGCCATCGGGGATGAACATCAACGAAGGCTGTGGAGCGGTGTCGCCGGGGATGCTTGCCGAGCGAGCGTCGGGCCGTATCGGCCTCGCCTTCGACGGTGATGCCGATCGGTGTATCGCCGTCGACGAAGACGGCATGGTGTGCAATGGCGACGTGATCATGGCGATCCTCGCCCGTCACCTGAAGAACCGGGGCGAGCTCCCCGGCAACCGTGTGGTGACCACCGTCATGTCGAACCTCGGCTTTCGGATGGCGATGCAGGGGATGGGTCTCGAGGTGGTCGAAACACCCGTCGGAGACCGGTACGTCCTCGAACACATGCGCCGCACCGGGGCGGGGCTCGGCGGCGAGCAGAGCGGACATGTCCTGTTCCGCGACCACTCGACGGGCGATGGTCTCCTGACAGGTTTGCGGTTGCTCGAAGTGGTCGCGGCAACCGCCACCCCGTTGCGGGAGTTGCGTCGCGTGATGGTCGAATACCCGCAGGTGTTGCGCAACATCCATGTGCGGGTCAAGGAACGGCTGCCCGACGCCGATCCCGTGTGGGATGCGGTGCGGCTGATGGAGAAGCGTCTCGGCAACGAGGGCCGGGTACTCGTCCGGGCCAGCGGTACCGAGCAGCTGGTGCGGGTGATGGTGGAAGCCCGCGAGGCTCATGAGGCCGCTGCCATCGCCGACGACCTGGTCCTGGTGGTCCGCCGTGAACTCGGGGGCATATCCGGGGACCTGGGGTAACCTGATACTCGCCGTGACGACACGGCATGGACAATCGAAGCCAGACCGGAGAAATCGGAACTGGAGCGCCAGGTCTCGGCACCAGCCGAGGCGACGAGGCAGAGGGATCATCGAAAGACTCGGCGGATGCCCTCTCGGCCGCTCACGGTCGTGACGATGCGGAACAAACCCCGGGGGTGACCCCGGAGACAGAGGCCGCAACGGTGTGAGGCGGGGTTTCCCCGCGGACCCTCTCCGGTCTCCCGACGAAGGGAGACACCGCCATGTGCGGGATCATGGGATACGTCGGGCGGCAGGACGCCGCCCCGATCATCATCGACGGCCTGCGGCGCCTCGAGTACCGCGGGTACGACTCCGCCGGCGTCGCCATCCACGATGGCGCCGTACTCTCGGTCACCAAGGCCGAGGGCAAACTCGCCCGGCT
>CAYYIA010000257.1:0-3070 GCA_964471875.1 uncultured Acidimicrobiia bacterium | reverse complement strand
CCTCGGTGCCGAGGAGTACGAGCACAACGAGGAGCCCGATCACCCCTCCAAAGGGTACGCCCATCACCGCTCCAGCGCCGAGAGGATCTCTGCCACGATCTCGGAAACGGGACGCGCCGCGTCGATCACGACGAACCGCTCCGGCTCTGCCGCGGCAAGGTCGTCGTAGGCGGCGGCGACTCTTTCTTGCAGCTCGACACCCGCCACCGAGATCCGATCTCGCTCGTTCTCGCGCGCCAGACCACGTTCGGCCTCGATCCGCAGCAACACGATGAGGTCCGGAACGACGCCGCGCAGCCCGGCCTCGTTCACGGCTCGCACGACGTCGACCCCGAGCCCGCGCCCCGCACCCTGGTAGGCCAGCGACGAGAAGTAGCAGCGATCACTGACCACCAGGTCACCGCGATCCAACGCCGGAGCCACCACATCCGCAGCGAGCTGGGCGCGTGCTGCGGCGAAGAGGAGTGCTTCCGTCCAATCGTCGAGTTGGAAACCACGCCCGAGCACGATCGACCGGATCGCCTCGCCCGCGGGCGTGCCTCCCGGCTCGCGAACCGCAACGACCGGGACGCCTCGGGCTTGGAGCGTTTCGACGAGCGCACGGGTGACCGTGGACTTCCCCGACCCGTCGATGCCCTCGACCGCGAGGTAGCGGATCACGTCGTGGGGCCGCCGTCGACCCGCTCGACTTCGGCGGTCTCCGCCAGTCCGGTCACGGTCTTGCGGTACTTGCGGAAGGCCTCCGAGGCGGCCTCCATCTCAGGTCGACTCGAGTGGCTGAGCGCCATCAGGCTGCGCCGCACGCTCCACAGGGTCAGCGACCCGCTGATGAGCATGGTCAGGCCACCGAGCAGCAGCACGTCACGGGTGCCGTTGCCGAGAAGGCCTGGGAGCATCCCATCGAAGAACCCGGCTATCGGCAGCGCCAGCATCATCGAGGTGAGCAGCCCGATCCGGAGCAGCGAGAACAGCGCAGCAAAGGTCCGTCCGCGGACCGAGTCCTCCGCCTGTTCATGCAGATGGGCGAACCCGAGCACGTACGCGGCGCCGGCACCCACCCCCATGACGGCGACCCACCCGACCGCACCGATGATCGTCTTCACGAAGGCGGCGGCGCTCAGGGCAACGCCGGTCAGCAGCAGGGCGATGCCGAACAGCACGTCCTTGTACTTGAACCGAGGCCCGAAGATGGTCACGAGCACGATGCCCGCCCCGGCACCCAGGCCAAAGGCGGTGAGCAGAGCCGGAAAGCCCGCGGCCCCGGACAGCAGTACGTCCGTGGCGAAGGGCTTGCCCATCACCACGATGATCCCCCCACCCGCCAGTGCGGAGGTCATCGCCAGCACCACCGGGCGCACCCGCCGGTTCGAGGCGACGAACACCGCCCCCTCTTTCAGGTCATTGATCACCGCCATCGGACTCCACCGGCGGGCACCCGGAGGTCGTCGACGCCGCGCCATCGCCGGCAGGGTGCTGATCAGCAGCGCCGAGATCAGGTAGGTGGCGGCATCCACGAGGAAGGCGAGACCCTCCTGCGTACCCGGGAGCAAGCCTCCGAGCGTGATGTCGTCGCCGAGCGAGGCCAGTCCGGTGAAGATGGCCGCGCCAAGCGGGAAGGTGCCGTAGGCGGCGCTCAGGGAAAGGCTGTTTGCCTGGACGAGCTCGCTCTTGGACACCAACGTCGGCACGGTTGCTTCCTTCGCCGGCTGGAACACGAGGGTGAGGGCTTCGAGCGCCAGGTTCACCAGGATCAACTCCCGGATCGAGTTGGTGAAGGCGAGCGACAACACCAGGCCGGCCCGGCCCACCTCGGCGATGATCATGGCGTGCTTGCGGTTGAGGCGGTCTGCGACGATCCCGCCGATGGCGGCAAAAAAGAGGCCGGGCACGATGCGCGACGTGAGCGCCAGCACGATGCCGCCACCGCCGGCTAGTTCGTCGGCAAGGGAAAGGGTGGCGAGCATCGCCACCCAGTCGCCGGTGCTACTGACGAATCCCGCCTTCCACAAACGGGAATACGGCCCCGACTTCATCAGGGCCCAGGCAGACCGGCGTGGCTCTTCCGTCACGGGGCGAGGCTATCAGAGGCGCGCGGGCGGGCCTACAGGCAGTGCTCGGGGATCGGATGGGCACGCAATGCGCAATGCGCAATGCGCAATGCCAGATGCCACAAGGGGGTACCGGGTACCGGGTACCGGACGGATCGAGAGCGTCTGACTGAAGACTGGAGACTGGCGACTTCTCATGCCTTCCCCGGCTTTGCCACTTTGCCTTCGCCTTCGAGTTTCTCACGGCGCTCAGCAAGCAGGGCAGAGGCCCGGTCGATGTCGATTCTCTCCACCGAATCCTCACGGCGGAGCGAGGCGTTGACGCCGCCGTCGGTGACGTACGGGCCGAACTTGCCGTCCCGCACCACCACGTGCCATCCGGTGGCGGGATCCACCCCGAGATCCTTGAGGGGCGCCCGCGTCGTCTGGCCACGGCGCGTCTTGGGCTGGGCGAGCACGACGAGGGCGTCCTCCAGTGTGATCGTGAACAGCTCCTCCTCGGTCGGGAGACTCCGGGTGTCGCTGCCCCTCTTCACGTACGGGCCGTAGCGACCATTGGCGGCGGTGACCTCTTCGCCCGTTCCGGGATCGACCCCCACCGTGCGCGGAAGGGCCAAGAGGCGCAATGCGTCGTCAAGGGTCAGCGCTTCCACACTCATCGTCTTGAACAGCGAGGCGGTCGGCGGCTTTGCCTTGTCGCCGTTCTCACCGAGCTGCACATACGGCCCGAACCGGCCGGATCGCACCAGTACCGGCAGTCCCGATGTGGGGTCGTTCCCGAGCACCCGGTCACGCGACGGCGCATCGAGCAGCTCGACGGCACGCTCGGGGGTGAGCTCGTCGGGCGGAATGTCCTCGGGCACGCCCACACGTTCCTCGCCGCGCTCGAGGTACGGACCAAAGCGGCCACTGCGCAACACGACGCCGTCGAGGGCGTCGAACGGGAGGGTGTTGATCTCGCGCGGGTCGGCGTTCTCGAACGCACCCTTGACGGTGTCGACGAGACCTGGATGCCCATTGCC
>CAYYIA010000256.1:0-3075 GCA_964471875.1 uncultured Acidimicrobiia bacterium | reverse complement strand
GGCGACGGCCTCGACGATCTGGAGATCCCCGACTTCCTGCGGGGATGATTCGCCCCGACTCGCTGCCCGGTGTGGTGTTCGGTGATGGCTCCGACGGCGATCCGCGTCGTGACCCCGAGGCCCGCCGTCGCATGGCGGCCGCGGCCGGGATCGGGACCGAGTGGGCGTGGATGCGCCAGGTGCACGGGATCACGGTCGTGCGAGCCACGGCTCCCGGCGTTCTCGGCGACGCCGATGCGGTGTTCACCACGGTCCCCGAACTCCCGCTCGCGGTCGGGGTCGCCGACTGCTATCCCGTGGCGCTCGTCGCCGATGGGGGAGTGGGCATCGCCCACGCCGGGTGGCGGGGTGTGGTTGGGGGAGTGGTGTCGCGCTTGCGCGAGGCGATGAGCGCAGCCGGTGTCGCCCCGCATCTCGCCGCCATCGGTCCGGGGATAGGCCCGTGTTGCTTCGAAGTGGGTCCCGAGGTGGCAGAGCAGTTCCCGCGGTTTGTGACGATGACGAGTCGCGGCACCGAAGGTGTCGACCTTCCCGCCGCCCTTCGCTCCCAACTCGTCGGCCTCACGGTGTGGGAGTCGGGTGTGTGCACGATGTCGGACCCGGCCTATCACTCCTTCCGGCGTGATGGCACCCCAGAACGACAGGCAGCCGTGGTGTGGCTGGGCGCGTGAGGGCGCTCGACGAGGTGCGCGCTCGGGTGGTGGCGGCGGCGGCACGGGCGGGGCGCGATCCCGGCGATGTGACGCTGGTGGCGGTGAGCAAGGGCGCCGACGATGACGCCGTGGCGTCCGCGTACGCCGCCGGCGTGCGGGACTTCGGCGAGAACCGGGCCGGTGCGCTCGTCGCCCGGGCGCCCGGACTCCCGGCCGACATTCGATGGCATTTCGTCGGGCGGCTCCAGGGGAACAAGGTGGCTCGAGTGCGGCCGTTCGTCCACCTGCTCCACTCGCTCGATCGGAAGGATCTCGCTCGCTATTGGGGCAAGGGCGACGGGCCGGTTCCGGGTGCCCTCATCGAGGTGAATCTCGGAGGCGAGGCGAACAAGGCAGGCGTGGCTCCGGTCGACGCCGGCGCGCTGATCGTCGCCGCGATCGGGTTCGGTGTCGAGGTCCGGGGTCTGATGACGATGGCGCCGCTCGGGGCGCCCGGGGAAGCGGCCCGGCCCTACTTCGCCGCGCTGCGGGAGCTGCGCGACCGGTTGCTGCCGGATCACCCGGGTCTCAAGGATCTGTCGATGGGGATGACCGACGACTATGAGGTCGCGGTCGAGGAAGGTGCGACCATCTTGCGGGTGGGACGGGCTATCTTTCCATCATCCCCGAAAGAGGGTTGAGGCCGATGGGCCTGTGGCAGAAGACGATGTTCTATCTCGGCCTGGTGGACGAGGATCGGGTCGGATTCGAGGAGCCCGAGGCACCGCGGTCCCGCCCCGACCCACGCCGGCAGGCTGTCCCCGCGGTCGAACCATCTCGACCGGCTCCGACGCGTTCCCAGCGCCCCCCCGAGCCGGCGCCGGAGATGGCTGCGCCGCTGCGCAACCGGGGTGCCGTGCCCCGGGTCGACGAACCCACCGAGCCGGTCCGAACCCCGGCAGCTCCGCGCCGCGCCGGGGTGATGCCGCGTGACCCCGAGGTGATCCGTCAGACCTATCCCGGGGTCCAGGGTCGGCGGGTCGAACCCCCTTCGGCACCACGCCGCCGGCCGATGGCGGACCGGGCATTGACCGATGCCGGAGTGGTGGTGCAGCCCTCCGACCGACCCTCGGTGCGCACCATGAGCAGTGCCGATCTGGAGTCGCAGGTGATAGTCGCTCGCTCCTACAACGATGCTCAGGTTCTCGCCGATCACATCCGCGCAAGCGTCCCGGTGGTGCTCGACCTCCGCAAAGTGGAGCCTGCGATGGTGCGTCGCCTCGTCGATTTCTCCAGCGGTCTCACCTATGCCCTTGGGGGGTCGATGCGCAAGATCGGCCAGGGCGTCGTCCTGGTGACCCCGGCGAACGTGAACATCAGCCGCGACGAGCGCCGTCGGCTGATGGACCTCGGGTACTACCAGTCGTCCGACGAGGCGTAGTCGCGTGTCGGTGATCTGCTTCCTCATTCAGGCCTACGCCCTCGTGGTCTTTGCCCGGATCGTCTTCGAGTGGATTCCGGTGTCCTACGACCACCCCCTGGCGCGAGTGCGCGGGGCGCTGCGGGCGGTCACCGAGCCACTGCTGCGGCCGTTGCGGGCGATCCTGCCGCCGGTACGCCTCGGCAGTGTCGGCCTCGACCTGTCGCCGTTGGTCCTGATGCTCGGCCTGAGCCTGCTGGCAGGGGTGATCTGCTGAGAAGAGAGGTGTCAGGTATCGGTCCCAGGTGTCAGCCAGACTCGCCCCCAAGGTCTGATACCTGATGCCTGAAACCTGAAACCCTGACAGCTCGGTCAGCCCGCCTTGGTGACCGTGATCGTCACTGGCTCTCCCGCAGCATCCGACGGGTCACCGACGGCTCCCTGCTCCAGGGCGACGGCGAGCACTTCGCCGGCGATCCAGGCGGTGTGGCGGGCCATCGCTTCGGCGACATGCGATGAGGGCGACGACCACCGCACCACCACGCGGTCGGAGAGGTCGAGGCCGGCGTCGCGCCGGGCCGCCTGCACGAGCTTGACGATCTCCCGGGCGGTGCCCTCGAGGGCGAGGTCGGGGGTGATCTCGGTGTCGAGGGCCACGGCCAGCTGCTCGTCGGCGGCAACCACCAGCCCCGCCCGCGGAGCCCGGTTCACCATGAGATCGGCGGCGGTCACGGTCTCGCCTCCGACGGTGACCGACCCGGTCCGCAGTGCCTGGGCCACCTCATCGGAGCTCAATCTGGCAATGGCGGTCGCGATCATCGGCATGGCGCCGCCGAAGCGGGGCCCGAGCGTGCGGTAGTTGGGTTTGGCACTCAGGTCGGCGAGAGCCAACTCGTCGTCGGACGCCACCGCGACGTGCACGTTGAGCTCCTCGCACAGCAGCGCGGCGTGATCTTCGATGGCCTGGCGGATCTCCGGTTCATGGCTCACCACCATGAGTCGCGCCAGCGGCTGGCGGGTGCG
>CAYYIA010000255.1:0-3098 GCA_964471875.1 uncultured Acidimicrobiia bacterium | reverse complement strand
CTTCGCCGGTCCCTCGGTCGACCCCGTCGAGATCGCCGCCGCCGCCGACCTGCTCGTGGACCGCTGGGGGGACGATGGCGCCTTCTTCGCCATCATGGCGTCCCTCGATACCGGATACACCGCGGCGCAGATCGTCGACGATGCGCCCACCCTGACCGCTGATGGCACGATCCCCCGTGAGGGACCCAGCGGTCCCTCACTCGACCTGCTCACGCCGCTCGACGCCGGCAACGCCAGCGGCACCATCGCGGTGCACGGTATCGCCGCCGCTCCCCGACGCCTGTTCGCAGCGCAGGGCGACCGGCCCGAGGATCAGTACGTGGACTTCGTCGACACCTCGCTCGGCGAGATCTTCTCCACAGCGCAACGCCACATCGGATCCCTCGACGGAGCCACGATCGAGAGCGTCACTGAAGTGACCCTCCTCCTCGCCGCCTCCGGATACTCCGCCGAGCAGATCGTCGAGGCATACATCACCGACTCGCTCGACTTCCGCGGGTTGTGTGCCGTGGTGACGAGCGGCCAGGGCGACGCGGTGGTCATACCCGCCGGGGCGCCGCAGATCGACGCCGAGACGTTCTGCCCCGAGATCCTCGGCACCACCACGACCAGCACCAGCACCACCACCGTCGCACCGGGTGGCAGCTTCACGCCGGGCGACGGCGAACTCGACGGGATCTACGAGGGAACAGCCGACCTCTTGTTCGAGGACATCCCTGGCGTGTTCGAGTTGACCGAGAGCTCCGTGGCCGCTGTGGTTGCCGGTGATGACCTCAGCCTGGACATCATCTATACCCTTCGGTACGTCAAGCGGTACACCAATGACGATCCCACCTGCACCGCGTCGGTGCGCGATACCTGGTCGGGTCGCGGGTTCGTCGTCGGTGGCCTTCTGGAGATCGAAATCGCTCCCGTGACGCGGGAGATCGTCGAGCTCTCCGGCTCCGCCTGCGACGTCGTCGAGTCGGACGGCACCGCACGGGACTCCATCATGGCGGAGTGGGCCGCCGAGGTGCCCTATGCGGTGTTCGGGTCGGTCAACGCCGACGGGACCCTCACCGGCGAGTTCGGCGACTTCCTGTCGTTCACCGCCAACCGCTGACGCGACCCGTCAGCGAGACGCCCTCCGGCGTTCGATCTCCTGCCGTATCGAATCCGGCATCTCGTGGCAGGAGCAGACCTTGGCGTGCTCTACGTGCCAGGCGACGCGCTGGTCGAGCGTGGCGTTCCTGGGAATTCGATGGGCGGTGTGCCACGCCGCGTTCAATCGCTCCATGAGCTGAGGCTAGGGCCGTCAGAACCCGCCTTCGGACATCCGCTCCACCACCAGCCCCTGAAGGGCGTGGCCGATGGCGCCGCGACGGTCGAACAGTTCGCTCTGTGCCAGGCCGACGCCGAAGTCGTCGATGTCGGTGCGGGACCGCAGGCAAACCCATTCGTCGGCGGGGTACCGGTTGAGGTGCACGGTGAGATCGGCATTGATGAACAGCCACCCCTTCGGCAGCACCCGGCTCAGGCCGTTGCCGAAGTCGGAGACGGCCGCCACCCGCTGCAATGGGGTTGGATCCTCACCGGCCACCAGCGGCATGGTCAGGCGCATCCACACCGTGGCCGGTCCCGGTTCGTAGAAGTCACCGTCGACGAAGCGCGCCTCTGCAGCCCGGGTGTGAAACCACTCCCCGTCCGACTCTCGCATCGGATACCTGGGGAGCGACTCGGGAGGAGTGACCGACTCCCTGCGCGGGTGTTCGGGCACCTGCACCTCGTGGGCTCGGATCTGGAGCGCCGACGCCCGAGCCACCACGACGTCGTCCGCCTCCATCACGGCATCGATCACCTGGATGCGCTTCCCGGCGCGGGCCACCGTGGTGTGCACCGTCAGCGGCAGGGTGGGTACGGGGCGCATCAGATCCACCGTGAGCCGGGTCACCATCATCGGCACCGGAGCCTCCACCCGCTCCACCTGGCGGGCAAAAAGCGCTGCCACCGGTCCGCCGTGCAGCGCATCGGCATACCAACCGGCGCGCGCTGCTGGTTGGGGGAGGAACCGGTCGCCATCGACCTCGAAGACGGAGGTGCTCATCCCATGAAGCGGCGTAGTTCGCGCCGGGCGACGGATCGCTTGTGGACCTCGTCGGGCCCGTCGGCGATCTGCAAGGTGCGAGCATGGGCGTAGAGCGCGGCGAGCGGGAAGTCGTCGCTCACGCCGGCACCACCCAGGGTCTGGATGCCGCGATCGATCACCCAGGTGGCCATGCGCGGCACCGCCACTTTGATCGCCGAGATCTCGATGCGGGCCCCCTTCACCCCCACGGTGTCGATGAGCCACGCTGCCTTCAGCACCATGAGACGAGCCTGCTCGATGCGGATACGCGATTCGGCGATCCAGTCCTGGATCACCCCCTGCTCGGCGAGAGCCTTGCCAAAGGCGCGTCGCTCCACGGCGCGACGGCACATCACGTCGAAGGCACGCTCCGCCATGCCGATGAGTCGCATGCAGTGATGGATCCGCCCCGGGCCGAGGCGGGCCTGAGCGATGGCGAAGCCGCTCCCCTCCTCGCCGAGCAGGTTCGACTTCGGCACGCGCACCCCGTCGTACAGGAGCTCGGCGTGGCCGCCCCGCTCGTGGTATCCGAACACATTGACATTGCGCACGAGGGTCACGCCGGGTGCATCGAGCGGCACCAGGACCATGCTCTGACGGTGGTAGGTGTCGGCGTCGGGATTCGTGACACCCATCACGATCGCGATCTTGCAGCGGTTGGAGATGGCACCGCTCGACCACCACTTGCGCCCCGTCACCACGTAGTCGTCGCCGTCGCTCTCGATGCGACAGGCGATGTTGGTGGCGTCGGATGACGCCACCTCCGGCTCGGTCATGGAGAAGGCCGAGCGGATCTCGCCCTCGAGGAGTGGCACCAGCCACTGCTGCTGCTGGGCCGCGGTGCCGAACTCGGCGATGATCTCCATGTTCCCGGTGTCGGGAGCGGCGCAGTTGGTCGCCTCGGGTGCAATCCAGGGGCTCCGACCCGTGATCTCGGCAAGCGGGGCGTAGCCGAGCACCGACAACCCCGCTCCCCACTTCGGGTCGGGAAGGA
>CAYYIA010000254.1:0-3104 GCA_964471875.1 uncultured Acidimicrobiia bacterium | reverse complement strand
GAGGGGTTCTACATCCGCAACCAGAATCCCAAGGTGTTCGCGGTTCGGGTGGCTTCGTCGGCGTTGGTGTATTCGATCGACGCCGCCGGGCCTACCTGGTTCCCGGAGCCCTACCCCCTCGCCTCCTGGCCCAACCCATCGTCGTGGCTGACGTGTCCCGGCGGTTCGTGTGCCGTGTGGCTGTATGTCAATGGCGGCGTGGCCACGGCGATCGTGGAGCAATTCCTCCCGTGACCAGGCGCGGGACAAGGACCAACTAAGGAACACGCTCGCTCAGCGGGGCGTTGGTAGACGGCATGACCGAGAACGCCGTTCTCCTGGCACTTCGGGCCGCTCTTGGTGCGGTGTTTCTCGCTCACGGTTGGCGGCATCTCCGTCGTCGGCCCAAGGTCATCGCCTGGACCCAGTCGATCGGTTTCCGCTCCCCCGGGGTGCAGTGGGCCTTCATGTCGCTCGGCGAACTGGCTGTCGGCATCGGGTTCGCCGGCGGCCTGCTCACCCCGATGGCAGCGGCAGGCGCGGTGGCGATCGCTGCGGTCGCCTACTGGACCGTGCATCGCCCCGCGGGGTTCTGGATCACCGCCCGACCCGACGAGGGATGGGAGTACGTGTTCGTCCTGGCCGCCAGCGCGGTGGGGTTGGCAGCGCTCGGACCCGGGGAGTGGTCGGTCGATCACGCGCTGGGCTGGAGCGACACCCTGAGCGGAGGCACCGGAGTGGCGATCGCCGGCGGCGGGCTGGTGGCGGCAATCCTCCAGCTCACGCTGTTCTACCGGAGACGTCCGTGACCGCGCCGGTGATGCCATCGGGGTTCGTGGGGCACGGCAACCCCATGAACGGCCTCGGCGGGCCGCTGGCGGACTCGTGGAGGGCCTGGGGCGCCTCCCTACCCCGCCCCGAGGCGGTCCTCGTGGTTTCTGCCCATTTCGAAGCAGCACCACCGACCTTGTCCTCGACGTCCGGGGCCGGGTTCATCTATGACTTCTGGGGGTTCCCCGAGGAGATGTACCACCTCCAGTACACCCCTCCCCCGGCCCCGGCACTGGCCGATGCGGTGGAGCGCTTGCTGGCCCCCGATCTCGTCGCGGTGCGGGCGGAAGACCGCGGCCTCGACCACGGTGCCTGGGTGCCGCTGCTTCACCTGATGCCAGGCCAAGACGTCCCGATCGTGCAGTTGTCCATCCCGTGGACCGACGACCCGGCGGCGATGTTCGGCCTCGGCTCTCGGCTGGCGCCGCTGCGCGCCGAGGGCGTGTTCATTCTGGGAAGCGGCAACATCGTGCACAATCTCCGCCGCGTCGACTGGAACGCCGCGGGCAACGTGGTCGATTGGGCGGGAGAGTTCGACGGCTGGGTCGCAGAGACGTTGCGCTCCGACCGTGCCGGGGCACTGGCGACGTACCGGGAGCACCCATTGGCCGCCATGGCCCATCCCACCCAGGAGCACTTCGTCCCGCTGCTGGTGAGCGCCGGCGCTGCGGGCGGTAGCGAACCGGCCTTCCCGGTTTCGGGGTTCGAAATGGGATCGATCAGCGCTCGCTGTGTCGAGTTCAGTTGAGGGACGGGTCAGCCGGGTAGCCGGCGAGGAGTCGGATCGGATCAGGCTGGCGCCGCAATACCGAGCGCCACAACTCGCCGGCGTCGTCGGTGAAGACATCCGCGCTCGTGGCATCCGTCACGATCCAGTCACCGCGAGCGATCTCGTCTTCGAGTTGGTCCGGACCCCATCCGGCATAGCCGGCGAAGATCCGCAGGCGGCGCACCGGCGTCGCCATCCCTTCGAGATCGGCGAGCCACAGTCCTGCACCGATCCGCTCCCATGATCGATGGTCCTCGTCCGACTCGGCGATGGCGATGGCGATCTCCGGCTCGACGGGTCCCCCCGAATACACCGCGTCCGACACGGGCCAACCAGGCGGGAGCCGGTCGGGACTCAGGTTGGTCGGACGGTTCAGGATCACTCCGACCGCCCCGGGATCCCCGTGATGAATCACCAGGACCACGCTCGCGCTGAAGTTGGGATCGAAGAGCGTGGGTGAGGCCACGAGCAGGCACCCGGTGAGCGACACCCGGCAATCATCCCACGCCGGCAGTACCCGCCATTCGACTGCTGAGTGGCGCCCCCTGGCTCAGCCGATGCGAGAGATGAGGGCACGGGCCTGGTCGACCCACTGGTCGTCGGTGATTCGACCCGGATACACGGGAAGCAGCGGTCCGATCCGGGCGATGTCGGCTTCGGTGAACGCCGCGATCTGGCGCAGCGAGGTGATGCCGTTGGCGGCAAGGATCGCCGCGATGCGGGGTCCGATGCCCCTGATGAGGGCCACATCGTCGGGCGCCGGCGGTGCCGTCGGGTTCGCTCGTTGGGCGAGTTCTCGCTCCAGTCGAGCGATCATCTCCTGCAGCGGGAACGTGGCAGCGGCCACCGCCCGTGTCACCTCTTCGGACCGCCCCTCGGTGGCGGCGCGTCGTTCGAGGCGGAGGTTGCGGTCACGCTCCACCGCGAGGAGCGAACGGAGGCCGGCGACCTCGTCGTCGCTCGATCGCGATCGGATGGCTGCTGTCTCGAGGTCCGCAATGCGCTGGCGAGCTGCGGCGAGTTGCGCGGCGAGGTCGGCGGAGGTCGCCTCCACACGGCGGGCCGCAGCCACCTCCGCCTGAGCGGCACCGAGCCGGGTCTGCAGCCTCGCCGCGTCGGCCCTGATGACCTCGAGCGCCTCGGTGGCCTCCTTGAGGTCCGTCTCCAACTCGGTGATCCGCACATCCCGGGCCTCGATGTCCAGATAGAGACGTTCCAAAGAGGCGATGCGCTCGTTGAGGCGCTTTGACTCGGAGTTGCGGGTGGCGGTGAGGGCCGCCAGACGCTCCTCGAGATCGCGGATCTCGGCCTCGCGGGCGAGGAGCCGGGGTGACGACTCGCCGGTGACTGGTGCGCTCGATGGATCGGGCTGCGTGATCCCGGCGATTCCGGGTGGACCCGTGGGCGGCGCGATTATCGGCCTGCTCGCGGGTGGACTGCTCTGACGCTCCGACCGTAGCCTCCTCGGGCATGCCCGCTCAGGCGCCGAGTCCTGCGATGTCGTTGCGCAGTCCGATGAAGAACA
>CAYYIA010000253.1:0-3124 GCA_964471875.1 uncultured Acidimicrobiia bacterium | reverse complement strand
CCGACCGATGGACCACGAGGTTCACGCGGGGGAGGGTACCCCGGTGGGCGAGGTGCGGTGCACCCGCAATGCGCAATGCGCAATGCGCCCAATCCAGTGACCAGGGTCTGCGATCCGCTCCTCGTCTCCGGGGGCCTGGGAACATCGGTTTCCGGAGTCGGGGGCGAAGCCGAACGCGGTCTTGCGCATTGCGCATTGCGCATTGCGCCTACTCGATCCGCCCCAGCGCGATCTTGAACTTCCGCTCCCGCTTGCGGGTGTCGGCAAACACCAGGGCGCCGAGGCCGATCATGAGCGCGGATGCCAGGAGCAGGTGCTCGGCGGCGAGACCGGTGAAGGGCAGCTCGTCTTCGGCGACGAAGCCGAAGTCGGCGGTCATGTTCGAGGTGCCGGCACCGAGCACCAGCTCGACGGTCGTCGGAGTGGTCGGGTCGAGCCCGACGGAGATGCCCGTCGTGTCCACGGTGAGGGCATAGGACCCGGGCGGCAACGACTGATACCGGTAGTACCCGTTCTCGTCCGTGGTCTGAACCGGGAAGGTGTAGTCGTCGCTGGTCGCCTCGTTGCCGTCGAAGCCCCACCAGGTGAGCGTCACCTCGGCGTCTTCGATGGGCTCCTCGAGTTCTCCGACCGAACCGTCCTCGTCCTCGTCGAGCCAGACGGTGTCTCCGACGGTGCCGGTGCCGCGATGGCCGAAGTCGACCCCGCTCGTGGTGGCGCCTGAGACCACCGACGCCACCGCCACGCCGTCGGCTCCGCCGTCGTAGTCGATCGACGAGGCATACCCGGCAGGGATCGTGGCCTGAACCACCCGCACCGTGTAGGTGCCTGCGGGCAGCGCGCTGAAGGAGTAGGTGCCGGCGCTGCTCGACGTGGTGCTGGCGATCACCGTCGAGCCCTGAAGGATCTGGACGCCCAGTCCAGCCATGGGTGGCTCATAGGAGTCGCGATTCGGGTCACCGTCGAGATCCAGATAGAGCATGCCCTGAAGGGCGCCGAACGGCGGGCCATACCCGACGTCGTTCGCGGCGACGTGCTGG
This sequence comes from uncultured Acidimicrobiia bacterium, assembly GCA_964471875.1. Taxonomy (GTDB): domain Bacteria; phylum Actinomycetota; class Acidimicrobiia; order Spongiisociales; family UBA11373; genus UBA11373. Next base: position 2,084 of record CAYYIA010000253.1, on the reverse strand, counting down.
CCCACGAGCGCCACCACCGTCTGCGTCTGATTGGCCGTGGTCAGGGTGTATCCGGCGGCGACGGTGGTCGGATCGACCTCGATGGTCGCCGAGCCGGGGAGCACCGCAGCGCTCCAGGTGCCATTGGCGGCCGTGGTGACGATGGTCACGGATCCGCCGAACGACGTGACCTCCACGTCGACGGCGCCGAGGCCACTCTCGCCGGCGTCCTTGACCCCATCGCGATCGAGGTCGGCGAACACGAGGCCCCCGAGCGTCGAGTTGGCGGGAGCAAAGACGACCACCGCATCGTCGAAGGGGGTGATCGAAGCACCCTCGTCGTCGGAGAGCTCCGCGGTGACGACATCGACATGATCCGGGTCGCCAAAGAGCCCGCTGATGTCGGCGTCGAACCAGCAGGCCACCCAACCGCCGGAGGGGATCTGCCCGCCAAGAGCCGGGCAGGTGTTGTTGGTCACCGCGGCGTTGCCGGCGTCGCGCAGATCACCGAGCACCGAGTCCGTGAGTGCGTCGATGAACAGCGCCTCGGGACCGGAGTTCTGGATCGTGACGGTGAAGGTGACCGTTCCACCGGGCTCGGTCACGATTCCCGGATCGGCATCCTTGACGACCGAGGCAGTGGGCGGAGCATCGTCGATACCAACGGTCGCACTGGCCTGGTCGGTAGCGGGGTTGCCGTCGTCGTCCTCGGCAGTGAAGGTCACGGTGTCGACGTGGTCGGGATCCGACCCATTACCCGCGACAAACGCCTGGAAGGAGCACCCGAAGGCGGCACCGACTCCGAGCGTCGCCGGAAGAGACGTGCACGTGTTGTCGGCCACGTCGGGATTGGTGACATCGAGCAGGTCGCCGAACACATCATCGGCAAGCACGGAGATGGTCACGGGCTCGACCGAAGCGTTCGTGAGGGTGAGGGTGAATGTGACCACCGCTCCCGGCTCGGTGACCGACGCCACCGACGCCACCTTGGCGACGGTCACCGCGGGCACCACATCGGCGAACGAGACGATGGCGGAGCCATCGGCGCTCGCCGGGTTGGCCTCGTCGTCGATGACGACGGCCGTGACGGTGTCGAGGTGATTGGGATCACCGAACGACCCGGCGACGAACCCGTCGAACGAGCACACCAGGCTGGCTCCCGATGCGATCGAGGGCGATGTCGCCGCACACGTGTTGGCGACGACATCCGGGTTGGTGGGATCGAGGAGGTCACCGAAGACGTCGTCGGTCAGCGCCGTCAACGTCACGGCCTCGGCCGAGGTGTTCTCGACGCCGATGGTGAAGGTCACCCAGTCACCGGGTTCGTCGACGGTACCCGGCGCCGGAGTCTTGGTGACCACGAGCGTGGGCGGGACATCGACAAGGGTGTCCTCGGTATCGGTGTCGTTGCCCGGATCGCCGTCGGGCGTGGACGACGTGACCGTGGCCGTGTTGGTGAGGGTTCCGTCGGCGGCGGCAGCGTCGATGGTCACCGCGACATCGAATGACGCCGAGGTCAGGCCGAGATCTCCCAGCGAACAGGTGACGGTCCCGCTCGGACCTTCGACACACGCGGGATCGCTCGAGGCGGGGACGAAGGTCACCCCCAGGGGCAAGGTGTCGGTGACGACCACACCCGCAGCCTCGTCGGGTCCGGAGTTGGTCACGGTGATCGAGTAGGTGAGCAGGTCGCCGGGCGACAGCGGTGCGGTCTCGTCGTCGGTCTTCACGAGCGACAGGTCGGCATCGGGTGCGGCAGGATCCGTGGCGTCATCGGACACCGGTGTCGGATGCTGGTCGGACGACGCGGATGCGCTGTTCGTGAACTCGATCGTCCCCACTGCGATGGGGGCATCGACCGTCACATCGAAGGTGATGGTGAGGATCTCATCGAGACCGAGGGTCGCCCCGGAGATCAGAGCCGGCGGAGGTCCGGCGGCGATCGGGGTGCCTTCGATGTCGGCGACCACCGACCCGGGCACGTAGGTGGTGCCGGCGGGAAGCACATCGGTGACATCGACGCCGGTCTGCACGCCATCGTCGGCATTCGCCACCCGGATCGTGTAGGTGATCGTGTCGCCAGATCCGACCGGCGACGCCGACGG
>CAYYIA010000252.1:0-3169 GCA_964471875.1 uncultured Acidimicrobiia bacterium | reverse complement strand
ACAGTCCCTGGCAGCCGTGATGGGAGGGCTGGGTGGTGCTCCGGTTCCGGTTGGTTCGATCCGTCGACGATTCGCCAAGGGGACTTCCCGTCGTGACGACAGCCTGGCTGGCTTGTGTGTGGTCCGAGGGCGGGCCTGCACTCGAGATCGCAGTCACTGGCAATCGTCCCGGACTCATTCAGCTCGCCGAGGCGGTCGCATCGGGCCACGGCCCAATCCAATGCGGAACCGCCCCCGCGTCCCTCGACATGTATGAGCACGCCATCTCGGAGATACTCGTCGTCCCCGAAAGCGACTCCCTGGTTCGCTTTGAGGTAGATCGCGAGGACGGTCGACTCTGCATTCTCGGCGGTCCATGGGCAATGGCACTTCTCGCTCGGAACCTTTACGGCATGGCGACGGATGGTCGGGTGGGCAGTCATTGGCATGCCGAGTTCTTCCCTGGGCACCTCTTCATTGACGCTCGCTCCCCGTCAACCGTCGTGAAGCTGATCGAAGGGCCCGACCAGGGGTCCACCGGCGAAGGTCGTGAGTCCCCCTGAGCCGCCCTTGGTTGTAGTGGAGGGCGGGACTCCGCCGGTTACCGCCACCTGACGCGGTGACAGTCCCTGAACTTCAGGAGTGGTTTGCCAGCGGCGGAGCAGCAGTCGGCGAAGCGCCGAGCGTGCACTCCGACCAGAGTGATCCGACTCAGCCTCGCGCCCTTTGATCGCCGCTCCCCGATCGGGGCCCTCGGTCCTGCTAATCGAGTGCCGAGCACGTTCCTCGATCTGCACGAGCGGACAGGTCGCCATGTCAGGGGGGATCGGGCCGGGCCGCTCAGCGCTTAGCGGCTGGCCTGGGAATTGCAGATGCTCGACGTGGCTCGGGCGGTGGCGGGAGTCGGAGGGTGCACTGCCCCAACCCTGAGCACGCGACCACTTCTCTGCGCAGTGCGCCACCACGAACTCAGGACCGGTCGGCGCTAGGAGGTCTTCGATCTGGGGAGGGATGTCTTCGGCCATGGGACGGGCAAGACGGGAGGGCGGGGCGGGCGAGCACCCCAGAGCCCTCATCCCTGAGACGGTTATAGGGATGCGACTATCCAACCCTCAACAACCTTGTCCTCCTGTGCCCCAAGTTCGCCCGATCAGCACGACGGCGGGCAGGGCACCAAGTCTCCGTAGTCCACACCGAGGTCGAAGTTGACGCTCAGGTAGCGCAGCACATGGATGGCCAAGCGGCGGGCCCCGGCGGGCTCGAAGTGGGCGCCGTCGGCGGATCGCATGCGTCGCAGCTCACCCTCTTCGTCACGCAGGTGGGTGGCGTACTTGCCCGACTCGTCGGTGAACAGGTCGTAGGCGGGCACGAAGGTGACCTCGGGCCGTTCTTCGGCTTCGGCGGCGTAGGCCGAATTCAGTTCGGGCACGCTGGCGTTGATCTCATCATCTCCCATGATGGGCAGCCCCACCCAATAGATGTGCTCCGCGCCGAGGGACAGGATCAGATCCATCATCTCGGCGACGCGGCCGCGGTAGGCCTCCATCCATTCCGGGGTGTGCTCCTCGATACGGGTCCCATCGACGAAGATCGCCTGGTGGTCGTTGCCCCCGAACAGCACGACGACGACGTCGGGGGCAAGGTCCGGCATGCGATCGGCGACGTATTCGGGCCAATCGAAGTAGTTGCGGGCGACGAGTCCGGAGACGACCCGGTAGTTCACGGTGGGGTCGACGACGCCGGAATCGAAGGCGAGGTTCGCCAGTTCCGGCCCAAAGTACTTGGCGAGGGAGTCGCCGATGATCCACATTCCCATCGGGTCGTCGGCGGTGACGACTTGCGCGACGGCGAGGGTCGTAGTGGTCGACTCCGCCGGTCCCGTGGTGGTCGTCGTGCTGCCGCCCGAGTCGACCGGCGCCTCGGTGGTGGTCGTGGTGGTGGGGCTGCCGGGAACCGTGGTCGTCGTCACCGCGGTCGGGGTGGCGTCGTCCTGGTTCCTGCCGAGCGCGGCATCCAGCCACCTCCGGGGGAGGTCGAGGCCGGTCCACTCGCTCAGGGTCACGACCCGTTCCATCACGGCCACCCCGACGCTTCGCAGCGGGCTATCGGGATCCTGCCGCTCGGCGGTCTGCAGGATCGAGGCGGCGTTGAGCACGGTGGCGAGGCCGAGCATGGTCAAGCCAATGACGAAGACGCTGGAGGCGGACTTCGTCGGGTTTGGTTCGGTGTCGGGGGTGGGATCGATGGTCTGCATCAGAAGGAGTAGTAGATGAAGAGGGCAACACCCTCGGATCCGAGGGCATCGATCACCATAAGGGTGAAGCCGAGCAATGCACCTTGGAGGACAGGGCGGAGCCGGGCGAAACGGGCCACGCCAACGGCGATGCGGCGCTGCGGCACGTACTGGGCGGCGAAGCCCACGACGATGGCGAGCAGGAGCGCCGGGGTGACCACGGATGCTTCCCCCGACCAGTCGGTGACCACCCGGGTGAGCAGCTGCCAGGCCGCACTCACCGAGTCGGCGCGGAAGAACACCCAGGCGATGGCGACGAGATGGAAGGTGACGATGCGCTGAACCGTGCGAAGGGCGGCCGTGGACCGGACCGGGGCTGCACCCCGAGCGGCGCGCGCCTCACCCCACCAGCGTTCGATGCACAGCCAGAGCCCGTGGAGACCCCCCCAGATCACGAAGCGCCACGCCGCGCCATGCCACAGTCCGCCGAGCAGCATGGTGAGCATGAGGTTGCGGTAGGTGAACAGTCGCCCCCGCCGGTTGCCACCCAGGCCGATGTAGAGGTAGTCGCGCAGCCACCGCGTCAGGGTCATGTGCCAGCGGTGCCAGAAGTCGCCGATGCTGGTGGCGGTGTAGGGCGCATTGAAGTTGTCCGGCAACCTGAAGCCGAGCAGCAGGGCCACCCCGATGGCGATGTCGGAGTAGGCGCTGAAGTCGGCGTAGATCTGAATGGCGTAGCCATAGATGGCGATCAGGATCGCCAGGCCGGAGTGGAGCTGCGGGCTGGCGAACACCGGATCCACCAGGGAGGTGGCCAGGAGGTCGGCGATCACGATCTTCTTGGCCAGGCCGATGAAGATCAGGTAGAAGGCGCGGCCGGCGTCGATGCGCTTGGGATCGCGCGGCGGATGCATCCGGGGGAGGAACTCGGAGCCGCGCACGATCGGGCCGGCGATC
>CAYYIA010000251.1:0-3235 GCA_964471875.1 uncultured Acidimicrobiia bacterium | reverse complement strand
GAGCAGCTGATCTACCGCGGGCGGGCGGAGGGCTGGCTGGTCGTGGCGAGCCTGGAGCCCGGCTGAGCGACGCCTGGCTACCGTTCGGACTGCGATCATCTGCAACAATTCGACCGCCTCGGTCGTTCTCCGGTTTGGCTTGTCTTATCCGCCGAAGATGACCGGCGGCTCCAGGCTCAGCGTCGGGCTCGTCGTTTCGATGTCGCCCGGAAGCGAGAGAACTGCGAAGTAGATGACCCGTGCGGTGTCGCATGCCGGCCGCGGCGCGCCCGTGATCGAGATGCGTGTCTGATCAGCGAGCGAGAGGGTGTAGCCGCGCTCGCATGGGCCGCCGACCCAGGTCAGCAGCATCTCCCTTGGGCTGACTTGAACCATCCCGGTGTCCGTCACGTCATCGAGCGATCGCTCGCCGATCTTCTCCTCCGCCGGCGTGGCCAGCCTGACGCCAAGTCCAAGCGCCTCGGCGTCTACCACGGACAACGGGATGACCTTGCCGCTTCGGGTGGGGTAGTCGATCGTGATCAGGCCTGCCTCGGTGGGCACGGGTGTGAGTGTCGGCTGGGGTTCGCGTGACTCTTCGGGAACGCCGTTGGAGGGTGCGTCGGCGCTTCCCAAGGGCGCGGTGGGGGACCGAGGCGTCGGCGATGGACTTGCGCATCCAAGTGCGACAAGCAGTGCAAGGATGAGGGCGCTGGCGAGGCGCAAGTTGGCAGCTCCGATGGTGGAATGTTCCAGCGGCCACCACGCGGAATTCCCGTAATGGCCGCTGGGTTGGGGTGGGCAGTTCCCTTTGTTGTAGTTAGCGGTAGACGGTCACCCCCAGGACCCATTGGGCCGCGGTGACATAGGCAAACCCACCGTTCTCATGGTCGTTCACCCCAATCGGGGTATGGCTCCAGTACGGTGACCCGGTGCTCGTGATGTACACCCGAGCGTACACGGGCGCGCCACTGTCGCCCTTGATCGGTGTGTAGCTCGCGTCACCGCCCCACACATTGCAGCTGCAGGTCTCGCTGACCCAGCTCCGCAGGTTGTCCTGCACGGTGCCACACACGATCGCATCTGTCCTCGCACCCGAGAAGCAGATGCCCTCGCCCGTAATCGGGTCCCGCGCCGCAGTGTTCTGCTGGGTACCCGAAACGTCGAAGATCCGTTCGCTCACCTGAGCGTTCGGGAATTCGACCTTCATGACGTCGTACCCGTCCTCACCGTACGCGGTGCCATCCTCGGCCCCCAGCTTTCCGTAGGCTTTGTGATACCACGTGTTCGAGACGCCAAGTTTGTAGCAATGGCCCGCAGTGAGGATCTGAACGTTCGTCGTCACGTTCTCCTTGACCGGGAACCCTAGTGTGCACCAGTTCTCGCCGTTGACCGAGCCGTCACGTATCCGATTGCCAGCTCTCATCGGGTCGTAGCACGTGTCCCGGCTCGTGGTGCAACCCACGACGTCAGCCGAGCGCGCGACTTCGGCAATGACGACGTCGACGCCGAACGTTGCGGAGAGTCGCTCGCCTAGCGCTGCGAAGGTCATGGCCACTTCCTGGCGCGATCTCGACCCGCACCCGGTTCCCAACAGTGTCGAGGGCCACGCCGGTGAACGACAGCCCGGCAAGCAGCGAATTGCGAGACTTCGCGATCGACCGCGCCGTTGACTCGAGGAGGGCGTTCGGGTAGCGCGCTGCTACCACGCGCACCTTTCGGGTGTCTTTGGGCGCACGCGCCTGGATCGCCGCAACCGCCTCCGGGTTGATGTCGGTGAGCTGGACGACGATGTCGCCGCCGGCGAGCTGGTCTACGTACAGCCCGGCAAACGACTTCAGTGAGCGAGCGTAGGGAACGAGCTGCTCATGCGCCGCGCGGACGAAAAGGTTCCGGCCGTTGATATCGACCGCCTCTGCTTCTTCCGCCGTCATCGGGATACCCCAGTCGGCGCTGCCCACGTCCTCGGTAGAGCCGGCTAGTGCATCGACCCGGATCGGATCGTCCGAGAGCCCGTAGGCGCGGCGGATACTGACCCACTGGGCTACCTGACTGGCGCGCGACGGACCGTCGTGCTCGTCAGGTGGGGTCGCAGCGACTCCGGACGCTGACCCGAGAATCGATATTGCCGCCACGGCTATGGCCAACCGTGTTTGGCCGTACCAACGAGAGCTACGAGTGCGCACGGCGCCCCCTCGATTGCTGACCACCGGGGGACATCTGCCCCGTTCGTCGTAAGTCTAGTGACGCCACTTATCTGCCACTTACTTCTAGAAGGGAGCCGGTTGGAAGCTGAGGTCGCTCGACTGGAGCAGGTTCACGGGCTGGCCGCGGTGGCGTCCGAGCATCGCGCGTGGCTCGTGCGCCGGCTTGCCCTCGTCGTGGGCGATGCGACCGAGGCCGAGGATCTGGCCCAACAGACGCTCCTGCGTGCGGAGCACTGGCAGCTCCCCGACGGCTCCGATGTCCGGGCATGGCTCGCCGTCGTGGGTGTTCACCTGGCGATCGACGAGCGTCGCCGCCGAAAGCGCTGGGGCTTCATGCCGATCCGCGAGACGGACCAGGAGTGGGCGATGGCCACGGACCCCGACCTCTGGCGCGCGATGGCCGACCTCGACCGACGCACCTGTGCGGCCCTCGTTCTCACCGTGCTCGGCGGCTACACACGCAGGACGAGGTGGCGGAGATGCTGTCCGGCCCGAAAGTGGGGCCAGTTCAGGTGATCATGCCCAGCCCCGCGGGGCACTACGTGGTCGACCTCGGCGAGGCCATCCTGCCCAACGGCATCCTGAGCAAGGCGACCGCGACGCTGGCGCACCACACACGCTCGGACGTCCTCGTCCCGGACGGGATCCACCTGGAGGTCATCGGCGAGGATGGAAAGCCCCTGGTGAATGCCTACGAGCACGGATGGCGAGCCGGTACCGAGCAGGTCCACGTCCACCTCGGCTTCTCCGTTGAGTCGTTTGAACCACGAACGACCCTCACGATCACGGGCGTCGTCGTGCGATAGCCGTCACGTGACCGCGTGTAGGGTGGCGAGAGGCAGCGATCGCAGGCCATCGGCCCATCTGGCGGACCCCATGGTCGCCCAGGCCTAGCACCCCGAGCGAATAGACCGCGCCAGCCATCCCGCAGACGATTCGCGGGTGAAGCTGTGCACGGTCTGTGGTGTCGTCACCAGCCGCGCTGGTAGTCGCTGCACCGAGCACGCCCGGCAGTCCAACCGCAGCCGGCACAACGCCCTCTACAGCAC
>CAYYIA010000250.1:0-3242 GCA_964471875.1 uncultured Acidimicrobiia bacterium | reverse complement strand
TACAGGCCGTCGATCTGCGGGAAGCCGGTGGTCATGGTGGCGATCAGGCCTTCGAGCACTCGCCGCATCGCCTCGGGGTGGTCGAGGGCGAAGTCACGCACCGAGGGGAGGTAGGTGAAGTCCATCGAGAGGAGGCCGCTGTCAGCGGAGTAGTCGAACTCGATCAACTCGACGTCTGCTGGCAGTCCGACGAGACCGGCGGTGGCGGGTCCGGCGAGAAACTCGGCAAGCACGTCCCTCGGCTCATCGGATGGCGATGGCCGGGCGATCAGCATGTCGCGGACCTCGTCGTAGAAATACACGAGGTGGCCGGTCGAGGCCATCACATCCACCTCGACACCTCCGACCCGCAGCGACACCGCGTCGATCCCCTTCCAGGCTGTGAGCGTGTGACGGAGCGCCTCACGCACCAAGGGCGACTCGAAGTCGGCCGGATCACCGGTCAGCTCGAGCGCGGCGGTCCCCTCGGTCACGATCACCGGGGAGGCGGCCGTGCCGGCCGGAAGGAGGTTTTCGAGGCCGGTGCCGTCGGCGGGCCCGGCGAGAAGGGCGTCGACGAGATCGTCGACCGTGGCGTCACGGGGCAGGGTGCGCGAGACCGGCACGAGGCCGGTCTGCGTGGCATCGGTGAAGTGCAGGGTGACCGGCGTGTCCTGCATCCACGGGAGCCAGCGGACCAGGATGCTGTCTGCCCCGTCGGTCACCAGGCTGCGAGCGACGAACCCGGCGGTGACGGCCAGGACTACGAGCGCTGCCAACCGGATACGGCGGCCGGCACCGTTTGCGAAAGCGGTCTCGGACGGGGCGACCACGGGTTCGGCTGGCGAGGTCATAGTCGTTCCCCGGCGGTCGGTGGCTCCGGCGGGCCGCAGTCTACGGGGCGGCGATGGCGGGTTCGGGCCCTGCGCCTCATCCCTGTTCCACCGCCAGCCCGGTCCCCTGCCAGGCCTGGATACCGCCGTCGACCGCGTGCACCGAGCTGAAGCCGAGGTCGCGGAAGATGTCGAGTGCTGCAGTCGTTCGGTTGCCCGACCGGCAGTAGATCACGTACGTCGTGTCGCGGTCGAGGGCACCAAGCCGTGTCGAGAAGTCCGCGGCATAGAAGTCGATGTTCACCGCTCCGGCGATGCGCGACTCGGCGTACTCCTCGGGCGTCCGGATGTCGAGCAACACCGCTGTGGGATCGTCCTCGAGCAACGTTGCGGCAGCATCCGCATCCAGCGACTCGATGACCCCCGTCGACGATGAGCAGGCCGCCACGGCCGCCGCCAGCACCACGATCAGCCCGAACCACAGCCTCTGCACCGTGCGCCTCCTCCGTTTTGGTCATCGCGCCGCCGGGGAGGTCGGGGCACCAGGGGACAAGGGCCCCCGCCGTCTGCCAAACGGTCCTGATCGCCGGCTCAGGTGAGGCCGGAACCCGCCGATGGAATCGGAGCGGGCCGGCACCCGGTCCGGCCAAGGAGTTCCACCGTGTCAGAGAACCACCTGTCTGCGAGGCTGGTGATCACCGCAGCCGTGCTCGCGCTCGTCCTCGCGGTGGCAGCACCGGCGGGCGCCAATCACCAGGCGCCGTTCGACGGTACCGAGCATGCCTATGGCGACATGGTCGACTACCCGTTGGTCTTCCCCGTTGTCGGCTCGTACTGGTACGAGGACTGGTTCTGGGCGGCGCGCGGTGGCGGCCAGCACCATGCGCAAGACCTCATGGCTCCCAAGATGACCCCCGTGGTCGCCGCGGCACCGGGAACCGTCACGTGGGTCAACTGGAGCCAGGATCCCAACGACCTCAACCCGGAGCGTTGCTGCACACTGGTGATCACCCACGATGATGGCTGGGAGTCGTGGTACATCCACCTCAACAACGACACCCCGGGAACCGACGACGGCCTTGCCTGGGGGATCGCACCCGAGATCTCGCTGGGCGCCCATGTCGCTGCGGGCGATCTCATCGGATGGGTGGGTGACAGCGGTACTGCCGAAACCACCGGCCCCCACCTCCATTTCGAGTTGTACGACCCCGAAGGCGTGCTGGTGAATCCTCACGATGCCCTGCTCGCCGCCGAGGGCCGGCCGCACTGCGGGATCACCCGGGTTGGCGATGTCACCACGCTGCTCGGAACGTCGGGCCTCATCAAGGTCGGCGCGGCCGGAGATGCCGTGCGCCAGTTGCAGGCGTTTCTCGCCGCGTTCCGCCACACGCCCGGCCCGATCGACGGGATCTTCGGATCGATGACCCTCGGGGCGGTGCGCGGCTTCCAGGCGGAGGTCAGCCTCGCCCCAGACGGGATCGTCGGAACGATGACCCGATCGGAGGTGGCCGAACTCGTCGCACTCGCCGCCCAGGCATCGGTGCTCGATCCCGATGGCCGCTCGCTGCGCCAAGGCTCACTGGGAGGCGACGTCGCCGAACTCCAAGGCCTCTTGCGGGTCGTCGGTCTCGACGTCGGGGCGGCAGATGGCATCTTCGGGTCGAAGACCACGGCAGCGGTGCGCGCCTTTCAGAACGCCAACGGGCTGTTCATGGATGGTGTCGTGGGTCGGGCCACCAGGGCCCGGCTCGCCGCCGTGCTGCACCTGACACCGCTCGTGTCGTGCTCCTGACCGGGTTGCGATGACGCGGCGAGGCGCCACCGCCAGGTGGCGCCTCGCAGGTTCCGGAGGAGGAACCCCGATGGGAGGCTCCTGTCCGTCTGGTGCTCCTGGGACAGCGGTCCCACACGACGGGTCGGGCGGTGCCTCCACGGCGCATCCTGCAGCGAGTTCCCGCCCGCGGTGGACGCAGCGTGTAGGGCTCGTTCGTGCACCCGGACCCTGGGCCCGTTGTTGGCGGCGCCCGGTCGCACCCGGATCCTCCCACCGGCCTGGCATCACCCTGGTGCGCCAACCCCAGCCGGTGTAGGGCCGAAGGACCGCGCGCAGCCAGGGGATGGTCCGCGAGCCCTCCGTGTACGATTGCCGCCGACCGCGAGGAGGTCCCGGTGGCCGACACGATCCCTGCCCGATTGTTTGCTCAGGCCGAAAAGCGCCCTGGCAGCCCCGCGTACTTCGAGAAGGTGGACGGTGAATACCGCTCGACCTCGTGGTCCGAATACGCCGCACAGGTGCGGCGGGCGGGTAAGGCGCTCCTGGCAGTCGGGTTTCCGCTCGACAGCAAGGTGACGATCCTCGGATTCAACCGACCCGAGTGGGTCATCCTCGACCTCGCCACGATGGCCGTCGGCGGCGCCCCAGCCGGCATC
>CAYYIA010000249.1:0-3266 GCA_964471875.1 uncultured Acidimicrobiia bacterium | reverse complement strand
ACACCGGTGACCTGCTCGACGCCTCCATCGCCAACAGCGGCACCTTCCTCGGCGCTATCTGCTTCTTCTGGGCGGCCCGCCTCCTGCTCGACGAGCTGGCCGGCAAGGGGACGCCCTCGGGTGGGTCGGGCTGACCTGTAGATCTGCCGGGTGGCCAGGGCCGTTCGGCCCTACCTGCCTCGCGGGGCGCCGTGGTACGCCTGAGCCATGACCGGCCTACTCGTCGCCGACACCGAAGTTGCTGTCGAGCCGGCGGACATCGAGCCTGCGGTGCGGCGAGCGCTCCCGGAGATCGTGGCGCGAGTGCGCCGTCGCCACCCGGCTGCATCCCCCGAGGTCGTTCAGCGCTGCATCGAGGCCGCGATGCGACAACTCCAGGATGCGCGTGTCCGCGCGTACCTCCCGATCCTCATCGAGCGGTCCGCATCAGCGTCGCTTCGTGACCAACCGGGTTGACGGCTCGACATGTGCCGCTGGCTGGCGTACGCGGGCCGACCCGTCCACCCCGCAGACGTGATGCTGCACCCCTAGCACCTCGGGGCCTCGATGAACCCGGCCCGCACCATCGGACCTGACCTGATCGGGTCCTGGCATGTCTGGTCCTCTCAAGACCAGAGTCGGTCGATGGGCATGACGTGCAGGCGATCGTCGAAGGTGTAGGTACGCATGCCGGTGCAGAGGGCGATGCCTGCCAGGAAGCGGGTACCGGTGGCCTCCCGAAGCTTGCGGAGAGGGCGAAAGGCCTCACCTGGAACTCGGCTGCCGGCTTTGACCTCGAACGCCACGATGCCTCCGTCGTCGCGTTCGAACACCAGGTCGACCTCGTCGCCGTCGTGGGTCCGCCAGTGCCCGTGACCGGCGACGCTGTCGAGCCACGATGCCTGTTTGAGGAGCTCCGACACCACGAACGTCTCCAGTAGGTGGCCGAACTCGCTGAGCGCGGAGGGATCAAGGGTCGCCAGACGGTCTGGGGTGAGACGAAGGAGACGTGCGGCAATGCCCGAATCGACAACGTGGATCTTCGGCTTCGAGGTGGCTCTCGCCCGAAGCGTGGTTCCCCATGCCGGCAGCCTTGCGACGAGGAAGACCGCTTCGAGGAGGTTGGTGTAGTTCTCTGCGGTCGTTGGTTCCATGCCGATCGACTCAGCCGCTCTGGCGATGTTGAGCACTTGGGCGGTCTGTCCGGCAAGGCGGGTCAGTAGGCGCGGGAGTTGCTCGCGTTGGCGCACGCGCGAAAGTTCGATCACGTCACGATCGAGGACGAGTCGGAGGTAGTCGTCGAACCATCGGTTGCGAGCGGCGTCAGAGGATCGGGAGAGAGCAAGGGGTAGTCCGCCGGCGTGTACCCGCTGGATGTAGTCCTGGCGCGTGGTCTGTGACCGAGGTGCCGTGGCTGCGGTGTCGACAGCAGCGCCAGCCTCGGTCAGGAGGCCTTCGAGGAAGGTCTCGTGGTGGCCGGCGAGCTCACCTTGAGACAGCGGCAGGATCGTGAGGACGTGGAGTCGTCCTGTGAGGGACTGTGCTGCCAGGGGAAGGGCGTCGTAGCGGGTGGAGCCGGTGATCACGAAGGCCCCTGGCTGCGTCGAACGATTGAGGCGTGCCTTGATAGCGTCCAGGACGAGCGGCACCTTCTGGTACTCGTCGATGCAGACGGGAGGCTGGGTGGCGAGGTAGGTCGTCGGGTTGCTTTGCAGGGCATCCTGTACTTCGGGGTCGTCCAGATCGATCACGTCGACCCCGTGCGTCGTGGCGAACTCGGCCAGCAGGGTCGATTTGCCGACGGATCGCGGCCCCTGAAGGGCGATGACGGGTTCGTCATCGAGCCGGTGCTCGAGCACCTCGGCGAGGCGACGTTCGACGTGGCGGCGTAAGGGGGTCGTCATCTTCTGACCCTACCGGAAGTTCCGGTTTCCGATGGGGCTATATTCCGGAAACCGAGCTTGCTCCTCTGGGCAATCCGAGCGAGGTCATGTGCGTGTGCGGAGTCACCGGTGCGTGCGCCTTAGGACATACCGACCGTGTGCTGCCCTCGGGCGGTCCGGGGTCGGATTCAGACGTAATCGTGGTGGCGGAGCCAGGAGAGGGAGAACCAGCCCCAGATCGGGGGCAGGTACGTGCCGCACATGCGGGCGGTGAAGGTCGCGGCCACGGCCTCGGCCTGGGGGATGCCGGCGGCGGTGAACCCCGCGATGAGGCCGGCCTCGACCACGCCCATCCCCCCGGGGATCGGCGCCATGCCACCGATGAGCGAGGCGAAGCTGTTGATCACGACGAGCTGCAGCAGGGGGAGCGACTCCCCGTAGGCGTGGAGCGAGGCGCCGAGCACCATGGCCGAGAGGATCTGTGTGACCAGGTTGCCGCCGAACAGCTTGACGGCGTTGCGGGGCGTGGAGAGGATGCCTCGGAGGTTGGCGGTGGCGTCGTGGAGCTGGGCGTGGACGGCTTCGCGGATGCGGCGCCGGACCCGGGGCACCACCAGCGCCACCAGCGCGGCGATGGCGATGGCCGCCGCCATCGCGAGGAGCCACCCCGGCACGCTCGTCCCATCGCTGCTGCCACCGCTGCTGCTGGTGCCCCGAAGGTGAAGTCCGAGCCGGTGGCCGCCAGCCCGACGACGACGAGCACCATCTGCACCGCGAACCCTCCGAGCGAGTCGAGCACGCCGGAGCTCACCGCCACGGCAACGGGGAGGCCGCGCTTCTCGAAGAAGCGCACGCTCAACGCGACGTTGCCGGCGGTGCCGCCCACCAGGCCGGTGAACGCCCGCGCGAACTCGACACCGACGACCGGTCCCAGCGGCAGTGGGGTGGAGACCGCTCCGGTCAGTGCCACTGCGCCCGAGAAGCGTTGCGACTGGGCGAGCACGAAGGCGACCGCCACCCAGCCCCAGATGGCACCCCGGAAGATGTCGCCCATCTCGGCCACGCCCACCAGCTCGCCGACGAGCAGGTAGATGCCGAGGGCGAACGCGCCGGCGAGCACCACGGAGCCGAGCGAGAAGCGACGCAGAGGCTCGGGCTTGGGGAGGTCGATGCCGGTGCGGGCGGCGCCCGCCTCACCGAGGCTCGCCAGTGCGGCCTTGGGGTCGGTGAGCTCACGTCTGGCTGCGGGGGTCAGTGCCGCCGGTTGCAGCAGCGGCAGCAGGGCCGTCAGTGCCGCGGTGCCGAGCGCCCGCTCGGCGGCGGCGAGCGCCCGATCGTCGCCCACGAGCTCGGCGGTGGTCGCCAGGAACTGCACCCGGTCGAGACGGGTGCGGTCCTCGCCCG
>CAYYIA010000248.1:0-3268 GCA_964471875.1 uncultured Acidimicrobiia bacterium | reverse complement strand
CGAAAGGCGAGGAGCGACGGATGACTGGTCCCCGCCTGGCCTGGTGCCTAGGGCCTAGGGCCTAGTGCCTTCTTCAGACGCTCGATCACATCCACCGGCACCGGGTCGATGCCGGCTTGTTCGGCCACGGCCACAGAGACGAGGTCTCCGATCACGACCAGGGAGAACAGCCGGGCCAGCGGGCCGGTGCCTTGGCTGGAGACCGTCCCTGCCAGGTGGACCTGGGACATGAGCTCGGCGGTGAGGCGGGCCCGCCGATGCACCCGGGGGTCTTCGCCGTCATCGTGGAGGAAGACCACCCCGACGGCATCCGACCCGAGCGAGGGAATCGCCGTCCATCCGACGATCTCGTTGTGATCCAGTTCGGGGAGGGTCGACCACCACGCCGGGACCTTGCCGTTCTCGTTGAGCTGGGTCTTCCACCTGCCGGCAGCGGCGGCGGTGAGCGGCCCCGATCCGTACACGATTCCGATCCTGCCCCGCAACGATGCGGCCACCTCCGCGGCGACGGTGGGGGCGCTGCCCGAGAGCATCGTCTCGACCACCTCGGCCGCCTCGACGAGGGCGGCGACGGTGCCCGACACCACACCTGCAGACTCCAGAAGCCGAAGCGCCGCTCCGGCGAGGTACCCGGCCGCGGCGCGGGGCTGCGGCCCGGGAGGCACGGCGAGAAACGGGAGGTTCCACTCCCTGGCCCTATCCGCAAGGGCTCCCCCGGTGGCCGCCGCTGCCACCGCCAGCCCGGCGGTGCGGGCCGCCTCGACCCCGGAGAGGGTCTCTTCGGTGTTGCCGCTGTGTGAAACCGCCACGACGGCGAGAGCGCCGCCGGTGGCCCAGCCGGGAAGGCCGTAGCCCTTGTGCACCGCCACCCGGGCTCCCTGCGACTCGGCGAAGTCCGCGGCGACGTCGCCGGCGAACCCCGAGCCCCCCATGCCGAGCACCAGGCCTTCGCTCGCCCCGGCAAGCCGCGGCACCGAAGTGGCGGCGGCCCACCGCAGCTGGGCGGGGAGTTCGTCGATGAGCGAACGCATCAGACTCACGAGGAAGCCCCCGGGCGTCGCGCCTCGTCGACGAGCATCACCGGGATGCCATCACGAACCGGATAGCGGAGACCGCAGCCGACGCACACCAGCTCCTCGCCCTCGGGGCGCACCGGTCGGTGGCACGCGGGACAGGCAAGGATGTCGAGCAGCTCGTCAGGCACCGCCACGAGACACCTCCTCCACGGTCGCCGTCACCGCCGACACCAGCTCGCCCACGGCGGTCGCATCCGGCGCCTCGACGTTGAGTCGCAGCACCGGCTCGGTGTTGGAAGGACGGAGATTGAACCACCGGTCTCCCAGGGTCACCGTCAATCCATCGATGCGGTCCTGCTCGCCACCGAATACGTCGGCGATGCGCGAGAGTGCCGCCGCCTGATCGGCCACGGTCAGGTTGATCTCGCCCGACTGGGCGTAGCGCTCGAACTCGGTGCGTATCGCCGACAACGGGCGGCCGTCCTCCGAGATCAGCCGAAGCAGCACCAGCATGGCCAGCACGCCGCTGTCGGCGCGGAAGTTGTCGCGGAAGTAGTAGTGACCGGAGTGCTCTCCGCCGAACACGGCACCCGTCTCCGCCATCACCGCCTTGATGTAGGAGTGCCCCACCCGGGTTCGCACCGGGACACCACCGCGCGCCTTGATCGTCTCGGGCACGGCCCGGCTGCAGATCAGGTTGTGCACGATGTGCGCCCCGGGCTCGCGCTCGAGGAACCAGGCGGCGACCATGGCGGTCACCGTGCTGCCCGGGAGCGGTCGCACCTGGTCGTCGATGAAGAAGGCGCGGTCGGCGTCCCCGTCGAAGGCGACTCCGAGCGCAAACGGTGAACGGTGCATGAGCGCCTCGAGATCGCGGAGATTCTCCGGCCGCAGCGGATCGGGATGATGGTTGGGGAACGTGCCGTCGGGGTCGAGGTAGAGCCCGGTGAGGCCGGCGGGAATGCGGTCGAACAGCGCCGGAAGCACCACCCCGCCGACGCCGTTGCCGGCATCGACGGCCACGGGGAGGCTGGCGATGCCTGCGGCACCGGAGACCGCGATCACGTGATCGAGGTAGTCGTCGCGGGTGTCGAGGCGGCGCACCCGTCCCGGCGCCGCGCCGGCGGTGAACCCCTCCTCGGCGAGCCGACGCACCTCGACCAACCCGGTGTCGGCCCCGACCGGCGCGGCGCCGGCGAGGCACAGCTTCACACCGTTCCAGCCCTTGGGATTGTGCGAGGCGGTGATCATGGCCGCGGGCTCGCCGAGCATGCCCGAGGCGTGGTAGGCCATGTCGGTGGCGATCATCCCCAGGGCGTCCACGTCGGTCCCGGTGGAGGCGATCCCGGCGCTGACGGCATCGGCGATGAGTGGCGACGAGAGCCGGGCATCGTGGCCGACGGCGATGCGTGCCGCCCCGCAGAATCGGGCAAACGCCGCGCCGATGCGTTCGGCGACGATCTCGTCGAGTTCGTCGGGCACCAGGCCGCGGATGTCATAGGCCTTGAAGATGCGCCCCAGGTCCATGGCCCGATTGTACGGGGCAGAGGCCTCCGCCCCCGTACTCGAATCTCGGCGAACCGCGGTCTTCGGCCCGGCCCGTAGACTCGCCGGTCGTGACGCCATCGCTCACCGTCGTCGTCCCGATCCACAACGAAGCCGACTTCCTTCCGGGGGCACTGGGCCGACTTCTCGCCGCCCTCGATGGCGTGGCGGCCACCGCGACGGTCATCCTCGCCGAGAACGGATCCACCGACGAGACTGCGGCGGTGGCCGACCGCCTGGCGCTCGGCGACCGCCGGGTTCGCGTGCTCCACCTCCCCACCCCCGACTACGGGGCCGCGATGCGACACGGGTTCCTGGCGGCGAGCACCGATTGGGTGGCCAACGTCGACATCGACTACTTCTCCGGGGAGTTCCTCACCGCGGCGCTCGGCCTGAGCGCTGAGGCCGATGTGGTGCTCGCCTCGAAGCGGGCCCCCGGGGCGGTCGACCGCCGCGGGATCGTGCGCCGCCTCGGCACGCTGGCGTTCAATGTGCTGCTCCGGGTGCTGCTGCGATCCCGGGTGAGCGACACCCATGGGATGAAGGTGATCCGCGCCTCCGTGGTCGCTGCGGTCGCTCCGGCCGTCATCTCGACAAAGGACCTGTTCGACACCGAATTGGTGATCCGGGCCGAGCGCGCCGGATTCCGGATTCGGGAGATCCCCGCCGTGGTCACGCTCGTTCCCGCGCGCCGCCGCCCGGCCCAC
>CAYYIA010000247.1:0-3288 GCA_964471875.1 uncultured Acidimicrobiia bacterium | reverse complement strand
CGGGCTGCGCAGGAGCATGATCACGCCGACGGCGGCCAGCCCGAGGAGCCCGCCTCGCGAGAAGGTCAGCACGACCGCAGCCGTCATCGCCCCCGCACAGCCCGCCGCCAGTGCGCGCATTCGGCCGTTGGTCTCGTCGCCGACGCGGTCGATCGCCAGGGGGAGCAGCATGACCAGCCACTGGGCGAAGAAGTTGGGATCGCCGACAGGGCCGGAGATGCGAACGTCGTCGGTGGTGTCGACGATGTTCTGCACCGCCCACTGGGCGAACCCGAGGAAGTTCGTGGCGAATTCGCCGAGGGCGAATTGGATCACCGCGAGTGCACCCACGGCGCCTCCGGCCACCACCAGTGCCCAGGCGAGCCCGCGCAACGATGCGGTGCCCCGGAGCAGCAGTCCGGCGAGCACAGCCACCGAACCATCCTCGGCGATGCCCCGCAGCGTCGTCAGGCTGCCGGTCGCCTCAGGGGCCGCAACCAGACTGATGGCGGCGACGGCGAGGAACGCACCTACCGCCAATGCGGCCGGCACCCCGCCACCCCCTGGAGCGGCGCGACGACGCGTCACGAGCAGGCCGAGTGCGATCAGGGCAAGCAGGGGGAGGAACAGCGATGGTGCACCGTGGAACTCGGTGGCGACTTCGGGGAGGCGCAAGACGGTGAACACCGCCACTGCGGCCAGACCGGCCTGCGGCGAGAGCACGATCGCAACCGCTCCGACGGTGGCGATGGCTCCGGCGGCGAGGAACTCGACGGGGACGACGAGTGCGGCGGTGGCGGCGACGGCGCCCGCAACCACCGTGCCGATGATCGCAGTGGCGCCCCCGAGCCGCCCGCGGGCGGCGAGGGCGGTCATCCCACCCTCTGGATCCGATCGTGGTCGCGCAGCGGGGTGACGTACCCGCCATAGGCGTCGATGCGCGACGAGACCGTGCGCCGGCGGCTGTGTCCCGGAGGGGTGCGCACCAGGGCAAGGGCTCCGCCGAGGATGAGTCCGATCACGGCGGCGAGGATGAGCAGTTCCGGCAGGCCGCGCCCTGCGGGTGTCGCCGGCGAAGCCGGGGCATCGAGGGCGGAGACCTCATAGATCCGGTAGAGAGCGACGAACTGCGCAGCCGACGAGCTCGCCACCGCGTTGGCCATCGCCGCGGTTGCGATCGCATCGGGACCGGTGACGCGGAGGGTCACGCCGTTGGCCTCGGCGAGCGCGCCGGCCGCCACGCGGTAGTCGTCGGGATCCACCCCGACCAACGCTGCGGCCTCGGTGGACACCGTGTCACTCGTCATGATCTCGGTGAGGGTCGTGAGGATGGTGCGACTCCTCGTGGAGTCCAGAGTCTTGATGTTTTCGATGATGTCGGGGTCGGAGGGGGAGGGCACCACCAGGTAGGTACCCGCAGCCTCATACGACGGCGCCTGGTTGCGATGGAAGGCCGCGGCGACGCCGCACGCGGCGAGGATCGCCACGACCGGGAAGATCCATCCCCGGCGAAGCGCGGCAACTGCAGTACTCAGATCCATGGCGTCCTCATTTCGCCCCGCGTTGTGCCAGCACCGCGGGGATGGTGCGAACGAGGATCTGGGTATCGAGCCAGATGCTGCGCCGCTGGATGTAGGCGATGTCGAGGCGTGTGCGATCGTCGAACTCGGCGAGACCGCGGCCATAGATCTGCCACAGCCCGGTCACTCCGGGCTTGACGTCGAGGCGCTCGGTCTGCCAGAGCCGATAGGTGTCGGCCATGAAGTCGGTAGGGCGCGGTCCGACGAGGCTGAGGTGTCCGCGCAGCACATCCCACAGCTGGGGCAGTTCGTCGAGACTCGTCTTGCGCAGGATGCGTCCGGGTCGGGTGATCCGCGGATCGTTGGTGATCTTGAAGTCGGGCCACTCCAGCTCGTTGAGGTGGCGCAGCTGCTCCTTCTTCGCCTCCGCATCCGGAACCATCGTGCGGAACTTGTGCATGCGAAACGTCCGACCGCCCGAGCCGGCGCGCACCTGGGTGAACACGACGCGTGCCCCGGGATCGTCGAGTTTCACGGCGAGGGCGCAGATCGCCATCACCGGAACCCACAACGGTGCCGTGACCGTGACCAGGACGAGGTCGAACGCCCGCTTGGCTACGCGGTACCCACGCCCGGTGAGGATCCGGTGTTCCGGGCGCACCCGGTCGATCCAGTCGTGACCGGACCACAGGGCCGGCCGCAGCGCGGGTGCGGTCATCGCGAGAGCCCCCTGGCGACGGCGCGCAGGTGAGGAGCCCCGTCGAGGCGGGAGGCAAGGTCGGCTTCGGCGGCCTCGACGAGCGATTCGAAGGCGATGGCGTCATCCGGGAACGATGCGCTGCCGGCGTCGGCGGGGATGCCGGCAATGGCAGTCGCCTCGGTGACGCGCTTCACCAGGAGCCTGATGCCATCAGGGTCGGTCTCCGGGCTGAGCACGAACAGCCTTCCCGAGGCCCGATGCTCGAACAGGAGGTCCGAGCGCCGCAGCTGTTCACCGACCGCCCGGGCGAGCTTGCCGTACACGTAGCGGCGGCGAACCGCACGATCGACCTCGATGGCGGCGTTGTCGACCGCGGTCTCCACCGCGGTGGCGATCGGCGTAAGCACGGTCAGAGACACCGGGCGGCCGTGACGGCGGCTCCGGGCGATCTCATCATGGATGGTCTGTGCGGCCTCGGGCGACTCGATGTCGCGGGTGCGGGTGTCGCCAAAGACGATCACCCCGAGGGTGTCGTCGAAGCGAGCCAGGGTCCGGGCGAGGTGATGGCCGAGCCGCACCGCCAACAGGAGGAACACCATCTCGGTGGCGATCACGTAGATGCTGCGGTCGCGGAACGAGGTCGACGTCACCATCAGGGTTCCGTAGGCGGAGAGGGCGACCGTCGCTGCCATCCAAGGCCGGGTGCGCCGCAGCGACGCCACGGCGAGGGGTGCTGCCACAGCGAGAGCGGCCAGGCCGTACACGATCGACGAGATCGCCTCGGTGCCCCGCTCCACCCCGATGCGGTCGATGGTGATGGCCGCGGTGAACAGCGCCACCAGGGCGAGCAAAGGACGGCGAAGTTGGGTCACCCGAGACCTCCTGAACGGCGCGCGGCAGGCCGCCCCTCCTGGGTGGTGCACCTGCCCCGACCGACCGACACCAGGGGCGCCGGTCGGTCAGGAGCACAGTAATGCGCAGAGTGGCGGACTTCAATACTCATTGTGGTGAGCGGCATGGGAACCGCCGCGACGTCTCCGGCGGCCTCCTGCCGTGGGTTTCGGCGGGTTTTCGCCTCTCCTTGACCGG
>CAYYIA010000246.1:0-3319 GCA_964471875.1 uncultured Acidimicrobiia bacterium | reverse complement strand
GCCGCTAGCCCTCGCCGAAGCCTGCGAAGAGGGCCGCATCGCCCAAGGCGACCTGGTGGTCCTCACCGCCTTCGGGGCCGGCTTCCACTGGTCAGCAGCAGCGCTGCAGTTCTGAGCGGCAGGTCTCAGGCTTCAGGTCTCAGGTATCAGGGAAGGCGGCCGTCGATACCTGATACCTGATACCTGTTACCTGAACGCGGACGGCCATTCGGCGCGTCATCCGCTCACGCTCGTGGCCGCGTCCTCACCGTGATCGACCCATCCGGGTTCCGGATCACGGCTTCGACTCCGCGGCCGGTGGTGGCGAGGGAGCGGTTGAATCCGTCGAGCGGACCCTTGACCGCCTCGATGGCCGTCTCGATCTTGGGGATCTTCACCCCGGCCGCGGCGGCGTTGTCGGCGACGGCATCGGCGATCACGCTGAAGAGGCTTGCCTCGTGACGAACCTCCACGCTCCCATCGCGCACCCGTACCAGGATTCGGTCGCCCGTGGGGAACTTGACGGCCACGCCGTCGGTGCGTGATTCGGTGGACCCGAGCAGCGGCGCCCACTTCCCGGTGAAGGTGCCGCTCAGGGTGACCTCGCTCCGATCGCCACGGATGAGTCCGCCGAGCGCCTCGCCATCCGCCGGGGGCAGGGTGCCCTTGGCGGTGTCCTTGACCCAATCGGCGTAGGCGCCCGGGTCGGAGCCGTCAGGGATGCGGGGCTTGGGTGAGGGACGACGCTCCGGGGTGGCGGTGTCGGCGAGGACCTCACCGGCATCGGGAAGCGGTACCCCGGCCTCGGGAGACGCATCGGTCGTGTCGCCGTCCGTCGGGGGAGGGGGAGCATCATCTGGCGGCGGTGGTGGAGGGGTGTCTCCCGTACCCGAACCACCCCCAGCAGCGGCGTCGCCCGCTGCGCCGATTCCGGCACCGACTCCGGCAGAGGCCGCCGCAGGTGGGGTGGCGACACCACTCCCGGCAATCCCAGACACCGGTGGCTTCGGTGGGTTGTAGGCGGTGACGTCCACCGAGATGACGATCGAACCGTCCTCTCCCTCGACGACGCCCCCGATCGCAGTGACGCGTCCCCGTGTTCCCATGTGTCCGCTCTGCACCTTGTTGCCCTCGGCATCGGAGACCGAGATCTCCCACTGCTCGTCGTCTGGGAGCGCCAGGTCCACCTGCCCGCCGTCGGCGTTGGCCCGGCGCCAGGCGTCGAGGGCGGCGCGAGCCTCCTCGCCTTCGAGGGTGATCGTGGTGGTGCGGGTGGGTCCGTCGGGGATGGGGTCGCCGGTGATCGTCGGTCCGTCGCCACTCGAGTCGGTCCAGGTGGCGGGGTTCTGCGGGTTGGCGGCGAGCACGGCGCCGACGCCGGCCCCGATGACCCCGGCGACACCACCGGCGAGTCCGGCCACCGCCGAGAGTCCTGCGGCCTTCATGCCGGGATCGAGGGGGTGGTGATGATCCTCGCCACAGCATCCCTGGAACGCCTGGGCGATGCCATCGCCTGCGACCCAGAAAGCGAGGGCGATCAAGAAGAGGGCCGCGGTGGTTGCCGACTTCGACGGGGTGTTCATCAACACGAAGTACGAGAGGGCGGCGAGCACGCCGGCGGCGATCAGTTGGAACGCAGTCTCGGTCGCCTGACTGGCCACGAGGAACCCGACGGCGGCGCCGACCACGCCGACGAGCTGACCGCCGAGACCGGGGGGCCGTGGCTTGTTCTTCGGGGCGAAGAACCCGATGAGCCATGTCCATACCCCCGTGATGACCTTGCCCAGCATCCCGGTGACCGCCGTGGGGGCAAAGGCAAGAAACCCCAGGCCGAAGACGGCCGACAGCGTCGGGTCGAGCGCACCCGAGGTGAGGAGCGTCACGGCACCACCCCAGAAGACGATCGACCACATCCGAACGCCGTGCTCGCGGAACATTCGGCCGACGGCGGCGGGCACGGCAAAGAACGAACGCCGCAGGTCCGACCATCCCGCCTCCATCCCGTACACGACGAGGCTGGAGACCGTGAGCGACATCACCGCGAGGTAGATCGATCCGGAGAGTTCGGTGCCCTCGGTGGCGCCGCCGATGACGTTGCCGAACGCCGCTCCCCAGTTGGTGATGACGAGGAAGTTCACCACCCACGAAACCGCAAAGGCGATCGCTCCGACCCGCACGGTCCGGGTGAGATCGGTGCGCACCCACGAGGTGGCGCCCCTGCGCAGTTCGCCAAAGGTCAGCGTCGCCGCCATGGGGGTAACGCTAGGCCGTTCTGCCCCCACCGTGATCGGTGGCGAGGCGCGCCACCCCGGTGCGCATTCGCTCCGGGCTGTCCCAGGCCTCGCTCCCCACCGGCGGTGCCAGGCCGGCAGGATCGGCACCGTCACGGACCGCGGTGACGTAGCCGTCGACCGTGCGCAGGTAGGGGATGAGCGCTTCGATGACCTCGGGTCCGCCCGGCTGGCCGTGGCCGGGATGGACCCGCACCGGGTCGAGGCGGGCCATCCGGTCGAGGATCTCGGCCCAGGCGACGGGGTCGCCGTCCCAGGTGCGGGGGTGGATCCGGTTCCAGCACAGGTCGCCTGCGATCACCACCTTGGCGTCGGGAATCCAGGCGAACACGTCGCTCTCGGTGTGCCCACCGCCGTAGGTGATCAACTCGACGCGTCGCTGCCCTTCGACGACGAGGCGATCCTCGAACAGCAGATCGGGGAGCGTGACCCGGAATCCGGGTGCGGCGCTCTTGTAGGCCTCCACGCCCCGGATCCGGCGCGCCGACGCGGAGCGAACGGCGGCGTCGTCGGACTCGAGGCGGGTGCGCAGTGCGCCGAGTTGGGCGTCGAGTTCTGCCTCGTAGGCGACGAGATCGGTGGGGGCATCGGCGACGATCAGTTCCATGGTGCGCCGGGTCGAGGCGATCGGAATGTCGTCGAACACCTGGTTGCCCCAGGTGTGGTCGCCATGCCAGTGGGTGTTGACCAGCAGGAATGCCGACCGACCGGTGAGCCGAACCACTTCGCTGCGGAGCTCGACCGCCGCCTGGGCGGTCATGAACGAGTCGATCACCAGTGTCTTGTCGCCGGTGTCGATGATGGCGGCATTGCCCACCGCCGGCCCGGCGATGTCCGAGACCGCTCCATGGATCCCCGGAGCCAACTCGATCAGGTCGAAGAACTCGGGCATGGTGGGGACGGTATCAGTGCGCAATGCGGTTGGCGGTTGGGATTGGCGGCGGCGATTGGCAATTGGCAATTGGCGATTAGCCAGATGCCGGGTGCCGGGTGCCGGGTGTTCAGTTTCCTCCCCTCTTGGGGGAGGTGGCGGCGGCGTCCCGCCGCCG
>CAYYIA010000245.1:0-3328 GCA_964471875.1 uncultured Acidimicrobiia bacterium | reverse complement strand
CCGGGACTCCGCCGAAAAGATGGCCCGCGCCGTCAAGGACGAGGTCGCCCGCTGGGAGAAGGAAGGCGAGCAGGCGAACATGCCGACGCTGCGCCGCATCGAACGTCTCATCGACGTCCCCCAGTACGGACGCGACCGCTTCCGCAAGGCGCTCGTCGCCAGCTTCGACCTCAAGGGCCAGCGCAGCCGACCGCTCCACACCCGCCACCCCCTCCTCGAGGAGGCGATTCAGCGGGCACTGCTCCCGGCGTGGGGAGACGTCAACAAGATGCTGGACACACAGTCGGAGGGCCTCGTCGAGGGTCTCGTCGCCACCGGATGGAAGAAGGGCTGTGCCCGCCACCTCGTCGAGTACGCCCACAAGTTCAGCGCCTCCCGCCGCGAGAAGAAGGGCGAGCAGAAGCCGACGTGGTACGGCTAGGTCGGTCGCCTGCGGCGACCTCCGCAATGGGCGAAGGTCGGCCGCCTACCGGCGGCCTCCCGCAATGGGCCACCTGACCGGGTGGCCTCTGACGCGCTTGCTCATCGCCCATCGCCCATTGTCGGACTCGCCGGCGAACCACCCTCTACCCACCTATCCAGCAACTCGAACGCCTCCTCCTCCGAGTACGGCCCGTGGTCCAGGCGGTGCTCCAGCAGCATCTCCAGGGCCTCGCCCACCTTGGGGCCGGGTTTGAGGCCGAGGTGGGCCATCACCTGGTTGCCATCGATCGGGGGGCGAATGGCGTCCAACTCCTCTCGTTGGCGTAGCTCCGCGATGCGCTCCTCCAGTTCGTCCACCCGATTGCTGATCTGACGAGCCTTGCGATCGTTGGCGGTGGTGACGTCGCAGCGCACCAGGGTGTTGAGTTGGTCGAGCAGTGGGCCGGCGTCGCGCACGTAGCGCCGCACCGCGCGATCCGTCCATCCCAGCCGGAACGTGTGGGCCCGCATGTGCAGGTACACCAGGTCGCCCACCGCGGCGATGTCGTCGTTGCCGTACCGCATCTCCCGCATCCGGGCCCGGGTGAGGCGGGCCCCGACCACCTCGTGATGGTGGAAGGTGACGCCCTCGGGTGAGATCTCCTTGGTGGCGGGTTTGCCGATGTCGTGGAACAGCGCCCCGAGACGCAGGATCCGATCGGGAGGGCACTTGCCCACCACGGCCACGGTGTGTGCGAGAACGTCCTTGTGACGGTGATGGGGATCCTGCTCGACGGCCAGGGCGGGGATTTCGGGGATGAACCGGTCGGCGAGGCCGGTCTCGAGCACCCCCCACAGCGCCTTCTCGACGTGCTCGCCGGAGATGAGCCGATCGAACTCCTCGCGGATGCGCTCGGCGCTGACGATGCCCAGCCGGGCTGCCATCGCCCGTACCGCGTTCACCGCGGCGTCATCGGGGGCGAATCCGAGCGTCGAGACGAAGCGGAACAGCCGCAGCATGCGCAGCGGATCATCGGTGAACGACACCTCGGGAGAGAGCGGAGTGCGCAGCACGCCCCTGCCGAGATCTACGAGACCCCCAAAGGGATCGATCATCTCGGGTTTGGGGAGGAGTCGAAGGGCGATGGCATTCACGGTGAAGTCGCGTCGCGCCAGGTCGGCCTCGAGGTCGCCGGTGAACGACACCTCGGGCTTGCGGCTGTCGCCGCGATAGGTCTCGCTGCGGAACGTGGTGATCTCGACGGTGACATCGTCGAGATGTCCGCCGACCGTGCCAAATTCCTTGCCGACGGTGACCACACCATGCGCCCACCCCCTGAGCAGATCGTGGATGCGGTCCGGTGAGGCGTCGGTGGTGAAGTCGTACTCGGTGCCGGAGCGCTGCCGTCCCATCAGGGCATCGCGCACACTCCCCCCGACCAGAAACGCCTCGTGGCCCGCATCCCGGAACCGCTCCGCCACCCGCAGGGGCACCCCCTCGGCGCGAAGAAGGGGTTCGAGGCGCTTGGGGAACATGGAACGGATGGTACGGCGCCGAGAGGCGGTCGATTGGCTGCGTTGTGGGGCGAAGAGCGAAAGGCGAAAGGCGACCAGCGGGCAATGGGCAATGGGCAAGCGCTCGTAACGCCGTTCCTGCGTTTGCTCATTGCGGGAGGCCGCCGCCAGGCGGCCGACCTTGCTCATCGCGGAGGCCGCCGCCAGGCGGCCGACCTTCACGTCCCCAACACCCCGAGTTGCTGAGCCCGCAGCTTCAGATCGCTGGGGCGGGTGGCGTGGCGGAAGGCGTCGTCCCAGGAGACCGTTCCGGCACTGGCGAGACGCAGGATCGACTGGTCGAACGTCTCCATCCCGTAGAAGGAACCCTCGGCGATGAGGTCGGGAATCTCGTGGGTGAGCGCGGCGTCACCGATGCGCTCAGCAATGCGATCGGTGTTGACCAGCACCTCCACCGCCGGGGTGCGCCCCTGACCGTCGGCTCGGGGAAGCAGCCGCTGACTCAGGATGGCGCGGAGGGTGCCTGCCAGCAGGAGTCGGGCCTGGCGCTGCTGCTCGCTGGCGAAGAAGTCGAGGATGCGGTTGATCGTCTCCGCGGCATCGAGGGTGTGTAGAGACGACAGCACGAGATGGCCGGTCTCGGCGGCCTTGAGCGCGGCATCGATGGTCTCGGCATCGCGCATCTCGCCGATCATGATCACGTCGGGATCCTGACGCAGCACCCGGCGCATCGCCTCGGCAAAGCCTCCGGTGTCGACGCCGACCTCGCGCTGGCTCACCATCGACAGCTTGTCGCGATGCAGCACCTCGATGGGGTCCTCGACGGTGATGATGTTGCGTCGTTGCGTGGCGTTGATGTGGTCGACAAGGGCGGCGAGCGTGGTGGACTTGCCCGACCCGGTGGGGCCGGTCACGAGCACGAGTCCGCGGGGCTCGGCGGCGATGGACGCGAGGACCGCAGGCAGACCGAGGGAGGCGAAGTCGCCCGAAGGCGGCCGCAGCGCCCGGATCGCCAGGCTCACCAAACCGCGCTGACGGTAGGCATTGACCCGAAACCGGCTGCCGTCGGAAAGCCCGTAGGCGAAGTCGGCCTCGTGACCCTGCTTGAACTCGACTTCGAGCCGGTCGGGCAGGAGAGCCTGCAGGTACAACTCGACCTCGGGTTCGCTGAGGGCGCGCCCGGCAAAGCTGCGTAGATCACCATCGACCCGCAGGGTCGGTGGTGAACCGGCGCGCAGGTGCAGGTCGGAGGCGCCATTGGCAACGGCAACCGACAACAACTCGTCGATGGAGGGAATCCGGTCGGTCATGGCTCACCACCTCATCGGCGGAAAGGCAGGGGCGCTTGAGAAGGCCGGTTGCCCGTTGCCCGAGAGGCGCAATGCGCAATGAGCACTGAGCAATGAGCAAT
>CAYYIA010000244.1:0-3333 GCA_964471875.1 uncultured Acidimicrobiia bacterium | reverse complement strand
CACACCAGGTCGCCCATCGTGTTCACCATGTCACCGACGTTGGAGTCCTCCACGAAGGAGGCGAAGATGTTCTCGGCCGTCTCGTTGACCAGGCCCACCACCTGGGAGAGCACGAATCCCCAGAAGAGCGGACGATCGCTGTGACGGGCTGCGTAGGCGAAGACGACGGTGGCGGCGGCGATGCCAAAGCCGTGCACCAGCTGGTCGTACCGCACCACCCCGTCGATCAGCCACAGCCCGTAGAGGATCTCGCTCTCTCCGGTGGGGTTGGGGGCCAGGCCCCCGGCGAGGTGCATCCCCGCCCACACCACCAGCGGCCACAGCAGCGACCCCGGGAGGGGACCCCGCAGATGATCGATGGCGGCGACGATCCCGACGCAGGCGGCAAGGGCGGGAAGGTAGACCCAGAGAAACCACACGCCGCGCGCCAGGCCCACCACCGTGAACGTGACCACGCAGGCTGCCAGCAGGAGGGCTGGAGCCGGATTGCGCCGGACGAGGGTGACCACCGCCTTCACGGAAGATCCAGGTGACGCACGAGCTCGGCGGCGATGCGCTCTGCCGTTTCCAACGCCTGACGACGACCTGCCGGTACCGCAGCGACAGAGGCCACGTCCGCATGGATGTCGATGTAGATCTTGAGCTTCGGCTCCGTCCCGGACGGCCGCACCAACACCCGGGAACCATCGTCGAGGCTCAACTCCACGAGCGGCGTCTCCGCCAGCCACCGTGGGCGCTCGGCGGCGCCGATCGCGTAGTTGGTCATCGCCGCCACGGCGACGCCCGCGACCTCATCGGGTGGATGCGAGGCGAGACGCTCCATGGCCGCATCGATCTCGGCAAGCCCCGACTCGCCGGGGCGCCGGATGCTGACCGGGTGACTGACCCACAGCCCGTCGCGCACCCAAAGGCGCGCGAGACGATCGAGTACGGACTCCCCCGCACGGGCGCACGCCGCAGCGAGGTCGGCGAACCACACCGCCGCCGCCATTCCGTCCTTGTCACGTACCACCGGGCCGACCGTGTAGCCCAGGGCCTCCTCGAACCCGAAGACGAACCTGCGTCCTTGCGTCTCGAGGTCGAGTGCGGCGTTGCAGATCCACTTGAAGCCGGTGAGGGTGGTGGCGTGGGCGACGTGGTGATGGGCGGCGACGGCTTCGAGCATCGGGGTCGATACCACCGAGGTCACGACGAGGCGGTCCGGACCCGAGGTCCGCTCCAACACGAAGTCGGCGAGCAACACCCCGATCTCATTGCCGGTGAGGCGCCGCCACCGACCGTCCTCGGGTACGGCGACTCCAAGCCGGTCGGCGTCGGGGTCGTTGGCGAGCACCAGGCCGGCGCCGAGGCGTGTCGCCAGGGCTTCGGCGCGATCGAGCGCTCCGGGCTCCTCGGGGTTGGGAAACGCCACCGTGGGAAAGGCCCCATCCGGTGCCTGCTGTTCCGGGACCGGGGTGACGGCGTCGTGACCGGCGGCGGCGAGCAGGCGTAACGCCAGGGGGCCACCCACGCCGTGCATGGCGGTGTACACGATGGGGACGGTGGTGGCCGCGGGTGCGGGACCGCGGAACGACATGACATCCGAGACATAGGCGTCCTCGATCAGGCGGGGGTCTTCGGAGGGCAGTCCCTCGCCGCGGGGAACCCCCATGGCCGGACCGACGGCGCCGATCGCAGCGGCGATGTCGGCGTCCATGGGGGGGATGATCTGGGCACCGTTGCCGTCGTAGACCTTGTACCCGTTGTCCTGCGGGGGGTTGTGACTGGCGGTGATCACCACCGCCGCCACCGCTTCGGCTCGCAGCAGGGCGTGGGCGACCAGTGGGGTAGGGGTGGTGCCGGTGAACCAACGCACCCTGAAGCCGGCGCCGGAGAGCACGGCTACGACATCTTCGGCGAATCTGCGGCTGTCGGTGCGCCCGTCGTAGCCGACGACGACGAGCCGTCCGCCATCACCGCGAGCAACGAGGTGGTCGGCCAGACCACGGGTGGTGCGGATCACCACTGCCCGATTCATCCGGCCCGCTCCGGCCCCGACCGCGCCGCGGATCCCGGCGGTGCCGAACTCCAGCGGAACCATCCGCTCGCTCAGCGCGGCTTCGTCGCCCGTGTCGACGAGTTCCTGCAATTCGGCACGGGTGACGGGATCGGGATCCCCGGCGATCCAGTCCCGGGCGATGTCCATGATCGACATGGGCGGCACCCTACCCACGCCTTGTTCGGTGGCGAGGTGGGTCATCGGTCGGTCGTGGGACTCGCGCGGCAATCGGTCGAGCACCAACGCCGCAGGCGTGATCCCCACGATCAGGGCATCAGGACGCAGCGTGGCCAGCAACCGGTCGTAGTGCCCGCCACCTCGACCCAACCGGGTGCCGCTGCGGTCGAAAGCCAGGCCGGGAACGAGAGCGACATCGACGGTGCCGGGATCGACCTGCGGTGCCGCCGCGATGGGTTGTTCGAAACCGAGGGCGTGGCGTTCCCGATCCGAGGCATAGGGATGAAGCGTGATGGCACCGTGCTCGTCGATTCGGGGAAGGACCGCCGCCGTGTCGGCGAGAGCGGTGACATCGACCTCGTCGCCTAGCGGGACATAGAGCAGGATCACCGGGTCGCCCAGCAAACCCGGCCATGCACGCAGCCCGGCAACCACGCTCACCGATACCGCAGCGAGATCGATCGTCCGGCGCGCCCGGCGCGCCGCGGCGCGTGCCTCCCCCTTGGTGGTCACGCCAGCAGGAGGCGAGCGATCTTCTGGATCTCGTCCTGGTTGGTGATGCCCGCCATGTACCCGTCCTCGGCCCGGATCGCCGCCAGATTGGCTTCGACGTCCTCAGGGGTCAAGGCCCCCTCCTTGTCGGGATGCTTGAACCACCCCGGAGTGAGGCCGACGAACATCCGGCTCACCGAGCCCCCTGCCACCGAGAACACCTCGCCCGAGACGCTGCACCCCTCGGACGCCAGGTAGGCGACCACGGGTGAAACGAACTTCGGGTCGAACTTCTCGGCCATGGGCCCGAGCAACTCCTGCGTCATCCTGGTGCCGGCGATGGGTGCGATGGCATTGGCCTTGACGCCCTTGCTTCCGCCCTCGATGGCGAGCACATGCATGAGACCGACGAGGCCCATCTTGGCGGCGCCGTAGTTCGACTGACCGAAGTTGCCCAGAAGGCCCGACGCCGAGGAAGTCATCACGATCCGGCCGTATCCCTGCTCCCGCATCCGCCGAAAGGCGGGCTGGGTGACGTGAAAGGCGCCCTTGAGGTGCACATCGAGCACCGCATCCATGTCGTCCATCGGGAGGTTGTGGAACGCCTTGTCGCGCAGGATGCCGGC
>CAYYIA010000243.1:0-3367 GCA_964471875.1 uncultured Acidimicrobiia bacterium | reverse complement strand
CACCTCGCCCACCGGGGTACCCTCCCCCGCGTGAACCTCGTGGTCCATCGGTCGGTGTGGCGACTCATCGTGTTGCTCGTGCTCGCCGTACCGGCGATCTTGCTGGCAGAGGACATGCTCGTCTCCCACCGCTGGGTGCCGGCTCCCGCCACCTATGACGCCGTGGTCGGATCCACCGTCGACGCCAATGGCAACACCGTCGACGTGACGCAGAGGTACCTGACGGTCGATGGCAAGGCGCAGCGTCGGCGCGATCTCGGGTTCGGGGTTGCCCTCCTCGGCGGCGGCATCCTGGCCATGGGGTACGCCGTGGTCGGGGTACTGCGGCCCCGCGTGGTGCTACGCGCCACGGAGGAGGGGATCGCGGTGCACGTCGATGGGCCCGGCCACCCGGCACGGCTGTTCGCCTGGGACGACATCGTCGAGGTGCGTTCCGGGGTCCGCGATGCCGACGGCGCCGATATGCCGGTGCTCTCGATCCAACTCGCCGAGTCGGCCGACGTTCCTGCGAACCCCGCCGGTGGGGTCGCCGATCCGCCGTGGCTCCACCTCTGGGCCGACGACTGGGATCAACCCGCTCATCACGTAGCGCCCCTGCTCGAACCCCGCACCCGGCGCCGGCCCCGAACGACGCGATCGTCATGATCCGCGTCGGGGCACATGTGCCCTCGGAGGCGCCGCTGGTCGAAGCGACCGCTCGCGGTGCCGATCTGGTCCAGCTGTTTCTCTCCAACCCGCAATCGTGGAAGGCTCCGTTGCCCCGTGCGGACGCCGACGCGTTGCGACAGGCGTCGATCCCGGTGTACGTGCACGCTCCCTACCTGGTGAATGTGGGTTCGCCCAACAACCGGATTCGCATCCCCAGCCGAAAGATCCTCGCCGACACGCTTTCCGCCGCCGCCGCAGTCGGTGCCGCAGGGGTGATCGTCCACGGAGGCCACGTCGGCGACGACGAGGCCGTCGCGGTGGGTCGGGAGCGGTGGCGCAAGGCGCTCGAGTCCGTCGAACTCATCGTGCCGGTGTTCCTCGAGAACACCGCCGGTGGCGGCAACGCCATTCTTCGCGAGTGCGACTCCTACGGGCCCCTGTGGGAGGAGATCGGCTCGTTCGGTGTCGGGGTGGTGATCGACACCTGCCACGCCTGGGCCTCCGGGGAGGACATGAGCACCCTGATCGACCGGGTCCGCGCCGCCACCGGCCGAATCGACCTGGTGCACTGCAATGACTCGCGAGATCCCCATGGATCCCATCGCGATCGGCACGCCAATCTGGGCCAGGGCGAGATCCCCGAAGCCGTTCTCGGCGAGATCCTCCGCCAAGCCCGAGCCCCGATCGTGGTGGAAACCCCCGGGGAGGCGGAGGAACACGCGGCGGACATCAACTGGGTGCGAGAGCGGGTGGGGTAGGAGCCGGTACCCGGTACCCGTCACCCAGTCACAGATCGAGGGCATGGGGCCATGGGCAATGGGCAACACCCGCTTGCCGTGCGCTTGCTCCTCGCCCTTCGCCCATGCGGCGCTTCGCTCCGCCTTCCGCCCTTCGCCTTTCGCCCTTCGCCTTTCGCCCCTACCCGACCCAACCGCCCGCCTCGTACGGTGCTCCCGTGTCTGCGCGCGTCCGCCCCTGGCTCTTGGCTCTCGAGGGGATCACCGCCGTTGGCGCCCTCGTTGCCGGGGCCATGATGATTCTGAATCCCGGGGAGGGGGTGAGCATGGGCGATGAGGTGCTCGCCGACCTCGGCTACCGCTCGTGGCGTACCCCGGGGTTGTTCCTCTTCGGTGTGATCGGGGTGTTTCCCACGGTCGTGATCGTGGCCGAGGTGCGCCGCCACCCCTTGGCGATCTTGGGGCACCTCGGGGTGGGGTTGGCATTGATCGGCTGGATCGTCGTCCAGGTCTCCCGCACCGGGTGGATCTCGTGGTTGCAGCCGACCATGCTCGTGGTCGGAGTAGCGGTGGCGGTTCTTGCCTGGATCGGTGACCGTGTCGGCCTGACGCGGGCCCTCTTCGCTCGCGCCTGAATCCTTACGAATCAAGGCCAAGGGCGCGAAAAACCGGCCAAAGTCGCGAAATCCCAGGAGCAGCACCGGGTTGACAACCGTTATATCGACCCGATATAACGGTGGGGTACATGCTCGACATGGCAATCCTCGGACTGCTCCGTGAGGGGCCCATGCATGGTTACGAGTTGAAACAACGGCTCGTCGACCTGGGGTTCTGGCGGATTTCGTTCGGTTCCGTCTACCCGGCGCTGCGGCGCCTGGAGCGGGCCCGGTTCATCGAGGTGAGCCCGGGGTCGGGGCGGCGGAAGGAGTACCGGATCACGGCCGAAGGCAAGGAGCACTTCCAGGAGATCCTCGAGGACGAGGCATCGGAAGTGGAGAACACCAGTGCCTTTCGGGTCCGGCTCGCCTTCTTCAAGTACATGAATCCGGAGACCCGAATCGACTTCCTCGAGCGCCGCAAGACGGTGCTCCGGGAGCGGATCGCTTCCGCCCGCACGTCGCTGCGGCGGACCGCCGATCGGGTGGACCGGTACACGCAGTCGTTGATGGAGCACGGGGTGCGCTCCGCCGAGGCCGATGTGGCCTGGTTGGACGAGCTCATCGCATCCGAGCGGACCCAGGACGGGTCGCCCGGCGCCGAGAAGATCTGATCGAGGAGAGGACAGAGCAATGGCCAAGGTGAAGGTCGCGATCGCAGGTGTAGGCAACTGCGCCAACTCGCTGATCCAGGGCGTGACGTACTACGCCGATGCAGACCCCGGGGCCCGGGTCCCCGGCCTGATGCACGTCGAGCTGGGTGGGTACCACGTACGCGATATCGAGTTCGTTGCCGCCTTCGACGTCGATGCCGCCAAGGTGGGCATCGACCTCTCCAAGGCGATGTGGTCGTCGATGAACGACACCTTCCGGTTTGCCGAGGTGGGAGACCTGGGAGTCGAAGTGATGCGCGGGCCGACCCTGGACGGGTTGGGCAAGTACTACCGCCAGACGGTCGAGGAGTCGGCGGAGGAGCCGGTCGACGTCGTGCAGGTGCTCAAGGAGAGCGGTGCCGACGTCCTGGTCGCCTACCTGCCCGTGGGCTCCGAGCTGGCGATCCGCCACTACGCGGACTGCGCCATCGCCGCCGGTGTGGCCTTCGTCAACGCCATCCCGGTGTTCATCGCCAGTGATCCGGCATGGGCACGCAAGTTCTACGACGCCGGAGTGCCGATCATCGGCGACGACATCAAGTCGCAGGTCGGAGCCACCATCGTCCACCGCCAGCTCGCCCGCCTCTTCGAGGATCGCGGCGTGGTGGTGGAGCGCATGAGCCAGCTGAATGTCGGCGGGAACATGGACTTCAAGAACATGCTCGAGCGGGAA
>CAYYIA010000242.1:0-3385 GCA_964471875.1 uncultured Acidimicrobiia bacterium | reverse complement strand
ATCCTGTGTGAAGTGATGGGTCGCACCAAGGGGTGGATCGCGGTCTACGCGGGCTTGGCGGCCGGCGCAGACGCCATCCTCATCCCCGAGCACCAGATGCCGCTCGAGGAGGTGGCACAGGTGATCCGGAGCCGCCATCGCCGCGGGCGGCGGTACTCGGTGGTGGTGGTCGCCGAGGGCGTCACACCTCCCCATGCGGTCGCCCTTCCCACCGATGCGTTCGGATTCGAGCGGCTCGGCGGGGTGGCGTACCAGATCGCCCCCGAACTCGAGGCCCTCACGGGATTCGAGACCCGGGTCACGGTGCTGGGTCACATCCAACGCGGAGGCACTCCGACCGCCAGCGATCGCGTCCTCGCCGCCCGCCTCGGGGCGGCGGCGGCGGACCTGGCACTTGCCGGGAAGGAACGGCTGATGGTGGCGCTGCACTCGACGCGTGTCGAAGCGGTCGCACTCGAGGCAGGGGTTGCCGAGACGCGCGGCGTCGATGCCGAGCTGTTCGAGGTGGCGCGGACCTTCTTCGGGTAGGAGCGTTCAGGCCGAGGCGACGTAGACGTCGATGAAGCGCCGGTAGTTGGCGGCGATGAGCGCCACGGCAGCCTCCCGGGTCATCGTGGCCTTGTGCCAGCCCACCACGGCGTCCCACCAGATCGAACGACCGATGGCGAAGCCGGCGTAGCCCGCCACGGGAGCGCCGGCCCGGAGCCAGGCGTCGACCTTGGTGTCATCGGCACCTCGCCCGAGCACCACGCAGGTCACCCCGTCGCGCCCGTCGGCGCGGGTCAGGCGGGCGATGAGGTCGCAGTCGGTCGTGGCGTCGACGCCTTCGATCTTCCACACGTCCGGCTCGATGCCCGCGGACCTGATCTCGCTGATGACATCGAGCATGAGCATCGGACGCAGCCGGCTGTCGTACACCGCAGCGTCACCGCCGACCATGGCCAGCTGGCGCTTGGATGCCGGAACGAGGAGCTCGAAGAGGAGTTTGCGTCCGCTGCCGTGCAGCCAATCGCTCAACTCCTTGAGTCGGCTTCCCTGGACGCTCTTGATCTCCGGCTCGTCGTCGGGGTTCCAGCGCACGAGCACCTTGGCGAAGGTCGGTTCGAAGGCGGAGATGTGGGCCTTGAACTCGGCGCCGTATTCGAAGTCGAATACGTCCTGCCCGGACTTCTCCACCGGCATGGCGAAGGGGACCCCGAGGGCGGCCGCTTCCCGGGCCACCGCCGAGCCCATCTCCTCGTCGACGAGGAACCCGGCCCCTTCGGGGAGGCCCGCCTGGTACGCGGCCTTGAACCCGTCCCACACCAACTGCTTGGCGTCACGGAGGCGGGCGGTGTCGGCAGGGGTCTCATCGACGATGCCGAACACCTTCTTCTTGAAGCTCCCCCGGTGGTCCGAGGCGAGGATGAAGAGGCGGCCGTGGTATCCGAGGTCCATGTGATGCAACTCCTTGATCCTCAGGAGTGTACGGCCACCCCCAGTGACCCAGAAGACCGCAAATGGCCCCGAAGGACGGGCCAAAGGGCGCCTGGTATCGTCGACGATCACACCCCTGTAATTCGCCGTGAGGAGCCCGTGTCGGACCGCAGCTTCGCCCATCTGCATCTCCACACGGAGTACTCGATGCTCGATGGTGCGGCTCGCATCCCCGATGTGGTTGCGGCTGCTGCCGCCGACCACCAACCGGCGGTCGCCCTCACCGATCATGGCGTGCTCTACGGAGCGGTGGATTTCTACCAGCAGGCCACAGGCGCGGGGCTGACGCCGATCATCGGCATGGAGGGCTACCTCACACCGGGCTCCCGCTTCGATCGGCCGCCACGACGCGATGACGTCCGGTACCACATCACGCTGCTGGCGGTGACGCAGGAGGGCTACGGCAATCTCGTAAAGCTTGCGAGCGCCGCCTTTCTCGATGGCTTCTACTACAAGCCCCGCATGGATCACGAGTTGCTCGCTCGCCACTCGGCCGGATTGGTGGCGACCACGGGATGTCTTGGCGGCCACGTACCACAGTTGCTGGCCCCCGACGCCTCGGCCGAGGAAGGCAACGTCGGCGTGCAGAGCGACTACGCCGCGGCACGCGAGGCGGCCGCGATGTACCAGGACATCTTCGGCAAGGACTCGTTCTTCGTCGAGATCATGGATCACGGCATCGAGGCGCAGCGACGGGTGTTGCCGGACCTGGTGCAGATCTCCCGCGACATCGGAGCACCGCTCCTCGCCACCAATGACTGCCATTACACCCGGGAGAGTGAGGCCGAGGCCCATGACGCCTTGCTGTGCATCCAGACGGGCGCAGAGATGTCGAACCCATCCCGTTTCTCGTTCCAGGGCAGCGGCTACTACGTGAAGTCGGCCCGCGAGATGCGTGCGCTGTTCCCCGACGACCAATACCCCGGAGCCTGCGACAACACGCTGCTCATCGCAGAGCGCGCCGCGGTACGCATGGAATTCGGCAACATCCTCCTCCCGCACTTTCCGGTGCCGGCCGGAGAGACTGAGGCGAGCTACTTGCGTCGCCTTGCCTACGAAGGAGCCAAATACCGATACGGTGACCCTTTGGCCGCGTCGGTGGTCGAGCGCCTGGATTACGAGCTCGGTGTCATCGATGCCATGGGGTTTCCGGCGTACTTCCTCATCGTCTGGGATCTCATTCGCCACGCCCGTGAGAACAAGATCAGGACCGGGCCGGCCCGTGGCTCCGCCGGCGGGTCGCTGGTGGCGTACAGCCTGCGCATCACCGATGTCGATCCGCTGGCGTTTGGGCTGATCTTCGAACGATTCCTCAATCCCGGGCGGCGGGAGATGCCCGACATCGACATGGACTTCGACGAGCGCTATCGGGGCGAGATGATCCGGTACGCCGCTGAGAAGTACGGATCCGATCATGTCGCCCAGATCGTCACGTTCTCGACGATCAAGGGGCGCCAGGCCGTGCGCGACTCGGCCCGGGTGCTCGGCTTCAGCTACGCACTGGGGGACAAAGTGGCCAAGGCCATGCCTCCGCCGATCCTGGGCAGGGATGCCACCCTCGACCAGTGCCTGCATCCACCAGGTCCCGGGGCTGAGGACTTCGAGCGCGACTACTACGCCAGTGCCTCCGGGCTACGCGAGATGTACGCCACCGATCCTGAGGCGAAGCGAGTCATCGATACCGCCCGGGGCCTCGAAGGCTTGCGGCGGCAAGACTCCATTCATGCGGCCGCGGTGGTGATCTCACCGACGCCACTCACGTCGATCGTCCCCATCCAGCGCAAGGGTGAGGACGCCGAGATCGTGACCCAGTTCGAAATGCACGCCATCGAGCAGCTCGGACTGCTGAAGATGGACTTCCTCGGGCTGCGCAACCTCACGACCATCGAGCGATGCCTCGATCTCATCG
>CAYYIA010000241.1:0-3386 GCA_964471875.1 uncultured Acidimicrobiia bacterium | reverse complement strand
GTTCCCCGCCTGTCTGATTCTCGGCTACCTCTTCGCCCTCGGCTTCAAGCTGTTCTGATTCACCGACCGCGGAACCGATACGGGATCTGATCGGTGTCGAGGGGGAGCGTGAACTTGTCGGGGTCGGTGCTGTCGTAGGGCGAGGTCTTGAAGTTCACGATGGCGACGTCGTTCGAGCCGACGTTGGCCGTGGCGTGCCATATCCCCGCCGGGATGTTCATCAGGCAGCGGTGGAACTCCGACAGTGGTACCTCGGCGACCAGTCCTCGCGTTGGTGAGTCGGGTCGATCGTCGTACAGCACGGCGAGTGCCTCGCCGGTGATCATTGCGTACCGGTCCTCGGTCCGGGCGTGTCGTCCCCATCCCTTGATGATCCCGGGACGGATCGTGGTCATGTAGGCGTGGGCCAACGGCTCGGGGTGCCAACCCCAGAGCGGGTTGAACAACTCGAGCAGCCACCCCCGGTCATCGACGTGGGTGGTGAGAGGCCGCAAGGTGACACCGTCGGGAAGGTTGAGGATGCGTTCGCCCGACGGCGTCACCGTTGGCGCCTGCTTCAAGCCATCGTCCGTCAATTCGACCTCCCGCTCACGCCGCAGCCCACTCCTTCACCATGCGGTCGAGCGTGCCCAGCGGCACCAGGCCCGACGACAGCACGGTGTCGTGGAAACCCTTGATGTCGAAACGCTTGCCGAGCTTCTTCTCCGCCTCGGCCCGCATCCGCTGGATCTCGAGTCGCCCGATCATGTAGGCGAGGGCCTGTCCGGGCACGGCGATGTAGCGGTCGACCTCGCCCTCGATGGTCCCCTGCGACATCGGCGAGTTGGCGCGGAAGTAGTCGATCGCCTGCTGGCGGGTCCAGCCCATGGCGTGGATGCCGGTGTCGACCACGAGGCGCCCCGCCCGCATCGAGTCTGCAGAGAGCATGCCGATGCGCTCCAGGGGACCCGAGTACAGACCCATCTCGTTGGCGAGCCGCTCGGTGTAGAGGCCCCAGCCTTCGCCGTAGGCGGCGATGAAGGCGTGCTTGCGGAACTCGGGCACACCTTCGAGTTCACCCGAGATGGCCAACTGCAGGTGGTGCCCGGGGATGCCCTCGTGGTAGGCCATGGCCTCGATCTCGAAGCGGCCCCACCGCGAGGGGTCGGCGGTGTTCACGAAGAACGTGCCGGGACGCGAACCGTCCGCAGCGGGACGGAAGTAGAAGGCGGTGGGCCCACTCGGGGTCTCGGCAACGACACAATCGGCCTTGGGGAGGCGCCCGAACCATCCCCCCATCGCCGCCTTTGCCTTGGCCAGTGCCTTCTCCGCCGCTTCGCGCACCGATGCCCCATCGCTGAAGTGCAGGGCCGGGTCGTCACGGAGCCGGGTGAAGATCTCCGTCAGGTCGGTGGTGCCGAGCACCTCCTTGCCGAGGACGCGGTACTCGTCGGCGAGTTTGGCGATCTGATCGAGGCCGGTCTGATGGATCGAGGCGGCGGTGCGATCGGTGGTGGTGTAGAAGGCGATGGCGCGCCGGTAGGTCTCCTCACCATCCTTGAGGTGGCACAGGCCGGGCTTGTCTTCGGAGCGCCCGGCGGGCACCACGTGATCGGCCACCGTGTCGCGCCAGACCTTCAGCGCGGGCAGCACCGAGTCACCCACGACCTTGGCCACGGCCTGGCGCCACGCCGCTTCGCCGGCCCACCCCTGTGGGGCCGTGAAGCGTCCCAGCGGGTTCTCCGCGGGCGGCGCCGCGAGCAGGGCATCGACCTGGGCCACCGACTTCTCGGCGGTGCTGCGCATCGGCGTCTTGCCGGCGGCCACGCCGTCACGCAGACGGGCGGCGGCGTCACGTAGGGCTCTGCCGAATCCCTCGAGCTTGGGGATCATCGCCTCGGCATGGGCGGCCTCCATGAGGGGGAGTTGCGGCACGATCACGGGGATCATCGCCTGCATTCCCATGGTGTGGCTCACGTCCCACTCCGCCCCCCGCATCTCCTTGAGGTCGGCGTCGGCCTCGGTGAGGAAGATCAACACTTCACGGGTGATCTTCTCGTCGGCGCTGAGTCCGGCGGGGTCGACGGCGCGGGCGCGCGCGGCGAAGTCCCGCCGTGCTGCGATGTCGGCGTCCTCGGCGGCGAGCGACGTGTCCTCCATCCGGTCGTCGTAGCGGTGGTCGCCCATCATGAGGGCCTGGGTGGGCTCGAGGCGGAGCGTGTACTCCCAGTACTCGACGGCCAGGTCGGCGAGGATCTTGTTCACGGGCGGCGTCCTTCTCGCGGGGGACCCGATGGTAGGCCGCCGGTCCCAACCCGGGACTGGGAGCACCACACGCTCGTCGGTGGCGCCCGATACCCTGCACCGATCCCGGTCTCGAGGAGGGTGATGCGACATCCCTTTGGTCTGTTCGCCTGGATCGATGTGTCGGTTCCGAACCTCGACGCCGGTATCCGCTTCTACGAGCAGGTGTTCGGGTGGGAGGCGAGAGCCACGGATGGCGGTGGCCCCTACCGCCTCTTCCGCAGGGACGGCAGGGTTGCGGCCGGTATCGGCGAGCTATCCCCCGACGAGGTCGGAGCCGGCGTGCCCCCGTCGTGGTCGGCCTACGTGCTGACCGGCGATGTCGGCGAGATCGCCGACCGTACCAAGGATCTCGGTGGCCGCGTCGTCGTTCCACCGACGCAGATTCCGGACACCGGGCGTTTCACCTTCATCGAGGACCCCACCGGAGCGAGCCTCGGCTTCTGGGAGCCGGGAGGATTCGGCGGCGCCGACGAGTTCAACGACCCCGGCTTCCTCTGCTGGAACGAGCTCGCCACGAGAGACGTCCCTGCCGCCGTCGACTTCTACGGAGCACTGCTCCCGGAGTGGACCCTCGATCGACTCGATGAAGGACCGTCGCGATACACGATGGTGAAACTCGGTGATCGCGACAACGCCGGCATCTTCGACATGTCGGAGTCGATGCCGGATGACGTGGTGCCGCACTGGTCGGTGGTGATCTCGGTGGAGAGCATGACCATGGCCTTGGAGCGGGTGCACCGCGCCGGAGGCAAGGTCGTGGGCAAGCCACACCACACCGGTTTCGGTCCGATCTCCGACATCATCGATCCCTTCGGTGCGCCGTTTCGGATCATCGACATGATCGGGTAGAACGAGCCACGGCGGCCCTACATTGGCCTCATGTCGGCGATCAGGTCCGTGGTCTGTGTCGGTGCCCTGCATGTCGATGCCAAGGCTCGGGTGTCCGGTCCGGTCCTGGCCGGCACGTCGAACCCCGCGGTGGTGACGCGCACCCCGGGCGGGGTGGCGTGCAACGTTGCCCGAAATCTGGTGCGGCTCGGGGTGCCGGTGTCGCTGGTGTCGGTGGTGGGCGACGACGACCTGGGCCGAGGCCTGCTGAA
>CAYYIA010000240.1:0-3410 GCA_964471875.1 uncultured Acidimicrobiia bacterium | reverse complement strand
CAGTCTTCGATCCGCTCGCCGAAATAGGCGGCGACGGTGCGGTGTCGGCAGGCCCGGCGCTCGGACCACTCGAACATCACCCGGGCCTGACGCCGATGCCAATCGGTGGTCTCGCCGCTCTCCACCATGCGGTCGAGGTTCACGACATCCGCCCACGAGTAGAAAAGGACGCAATCGCTCGCCAGACCGTCGCGTCCCGCCCGTCCGATCTCCTGGTAGTAGCCCTCCACCGAGCGGGGCATGTCGCGATGGATCACATATCGCACGTTCGACTTGTCGATGCCCATGCCAAAGGCCACGGTGGCGCAGATCACCTCCGCGTCGTCACGGATGAAGGCGTCCTGAACGGCGGAGCGTTCATCGGGATCGAGTCCGGCGTGATAGGCGAGAGCGCGGATCCCGAGACCTCGCAGATGGAGCGCGGTCGACTCGGCCGAAGCCCGGGAGAGGGTGTAGACGATGCCGCTCTCGCCGCGGTGGCGCCGGCAGATGCGCTCGATGGCGTCGCGCACCTTGACCGTGCGACCGTCGTGTTCCCCCTTCTTCACCACACTGATGTTGAGGTTGGGGCGATAGAACGATCCGCGGAACCGGACCGCATCGGTGAGCCCGAGTTGACTCTCGATGTCACGGGTCACCTCGGCGGTGGCGGTGGCGGTCAGCGCCAGCACGGGGACGCCGAAACGGGCCTTGAGTCCGCGTAGGTTGCGGTAGGCGGGTCGGAAGTCGTGACCCCACTGACTGATGCAGTGCGCCTCATCCACGGCGATGAGACGCAGGTCGACCCCGTC
The DNA here is from genome assembly GCA_964471875.1 of uncultured Acidimicrobiia bacterium. Classification (GTDB taxonomy): domain Bacteria; phylum Actinomycetota; class Acidimicrobiia; order Spongiisociales; family UBA11373; genus UBA11373. Next base: position 2,619 of record CAYYIA010000240.1, on the reverse strand, counting down.
GAGGGCCGCACCCACTGAGGCCTCCAGTCCTTCGGGGGCGGCGTAGACCAGTTCGTACTCGCCGCGGCGCATCCGCTCCACGCGAGCCTTCCGCTCGGTCGCAGGGACACTGGAGTTGAGCAGGGTGGCCCGCATCCCGATCTCGGCCAGACCGTCGACCTGATCCTTCATCAGCGCGATGAGCGGCGACACCACCAGCGTGGTGCCTCCCAGGATGCGCGCCGCCATCTGATACGTGAGCGACTTGCCTGCCCCGGTCGGCATGATCCCGACACAGTCCTTCCCGGACAGGGAAGCGGTGACGATCTCGCGCTGGCCGGGACGAAACGAGGGAAAGCCGAACACGTCGCGCAACGTGGTGTCGACCCGGGCGAGGCGGGCCGTCACGACCGCAGCGGCAAGGTCGCGGAGTCCGGCGAGGTCGGCGGGTTGGAAACGATCGGGGTGTTGGCGCCACTGGCGGCGCAGGCCGTCGAGCGCGGCACCGGCGCCGGCGGTATCGCCGGTGGTCACGAGCGAGCGAATCCGCTCGATGGTGGCGACGACATCGGGTTCGACCATGGAGCGAACCTAACCGACCGCGGCGACAACCTCCCTCAGGAGGGACACCGCTAGGCGCTGATCAGCACCTCGAGCGGTTCGTCGAGCGTGTCGAAGCCTTCGGACTCGTACAGGCGGATCGCCGGTTCATTGCCGACCTGGGTGTTGAGCATGATCGCCCCGGCCCCCTCCTTCTTCGCCCACCGCGCCGAGCTGCGCACCAGCGAGCGCCCGATTCCGGCACCCTGGAACTTGGGGTCGACCGCCACCCGCTGCAGGTAGGCGAGCGTGGAGCCGACCCCGGTGACCGCAAAGCCGGCCAGCCCGCCCTCGGGTGCTCTCACCACGTGGATCACCGACCGCGGGGTGGCGGCAACGGCCTCGGCGAAGGCCGAGGCATCGAAGCGCCAGAACTGCTCGAAGGCGGCCGCATCGATGCGCAACGCTTCCGCCTGGTCCTCTTCGGTCCCCTCGATCACGATGTGACCCGGAGGGGGAACCTGACCCAGGCGCCGTCGCATCAGGGCGAGGGCGGCGTGGGGTTGGAACTCGGCATCGCGCCACGACTTCTGCGCCGAGCGCGGCAGCGGAGGCGACAGCACCGCGGTGGCCCCGGCCTCCTCGAGTGCTTCGACACAGTCGGCGATGAAGCTGCTGCCGCCGCCACGGACCAACCGCAGGTGCGCCATCGGCACGGCGTCATTCCAGGGTCGGGACTCGGCTCGTGCCCACCCCCGGCGCAACGTCACGTGCCCCGGCCAGTTCCCCTCGATGTGGACCTTGATCGTCACTGGCGCGGGAGGATATCGGTGGTGGGGAGCGGGGAATCCGAGAGCGGGAACCATCGGTGGTTTGGGCGATGGGCAAAGGTCGGCCGCCACAGGCGGCCTCCCGCAATGGGCAAACGCGTCGGACCCCAACAGCGCGATTGCCCATTGCCCATTGCCCATTGCCATCCCCCGATTGCGATCCCTCGACACACCTCCGATACCCTGCCCCCCGTGAAGCCCTCGCTGATCTACACGCATCCGGCGTGTCTGGGACACGTCGCCGGTCATGGGCACCCGGAGCGCCCCGCCCGGATCGAGGCGGTGGTTCGCGGCGCACACCGGTGGGGCGGACCTATCGAGATGCGCACGGCGCCCCTTGCCACCGAGCCGGAGCTCGGGTTGGTCCATGAGAAGTCGTACATCAACGCCATCGCCCAGATCTGTGCCGATGGCGGCGGTGTACTCGACGCCGACACCTCGGTGGTCGAGGAGTCGTGGGAGGCCTCGCTGCGAGCGGCCGGTGCCGGCATCGCCGCCGCCGCCGCCATCGAGGCGGGGGAGTCGAAGACGGCGTTCCTGGCGGTGCGTCCTCCCGGCCATCACGCCCACGCCAACCGTGCGCTCGGGTTCTGCATCTTCAACAACGTTGCCATCCTCGCCGAGAAGCTGATCCGCGAGGGAAAGCGGGTGGCGATCGTCGACTGGGACGTCCACCACGGCGACGGCACCCAAGACACGTTCAACCGCCGGTCCGACGTCCTCTACATCTCCCTGCATCAGTTCCCGTTCTATCCCGGGAGCGGATGGTTGGAAGACATCGGCACCGGAGAAGGCACGGGAAGCACCGTCAACATCGCGGTCCCGCCTCGAACTCGCGGCGATGCCTATGACGCCGCCTTCACCCGCATCGTGCTTCCGGTCCTCACCCAGTTCGCCCCCGATTGGATCCTCATCAGCGCCGGCTACGACGCCCACCGCGCCGATCCCCTCGCCGAAGTGGAACTCGAGTCGGAGGACTTCGGGCGGATGTCGGGACACCTGTCCACGTTCGAACTCCCGGTGGTGGTCTTCCTCGAGGGCGGATACAACCTCGACGCCATCGAGACCTCGGTGGCGGCAACGCTCGCCGGCCTCGCCGGAGCCATGCCCGAATACTCGATCGGCTCGCCAAAGCGGTCCCATCTCATGGTGGACCTGGCCGCAGAAGTAGCCTCGGCACATTGGAGTGGGGTGCGTACCGCGCGATAGGCGAGGGGCGAGAATCCCAGAGCCATGGGCAATGGGCAATGGGCAACCGCCGGGTGATGGA
>CAYYIA010000239.1:0-3419 GCA_964471875.1 uncultured Acidimicrobiia bacterium | reverse complement strand
ATCACGTACGACGGCATCACCAGCGGCAGCATCACCACCACCCGCCACAGGCGTCGACCGCGCAGATCGGTGCGCTCGGTGAGCCATGCCGCCCCCATACCGATCACTGCCGCCGAGGAGACGACCAGGGTGACGAGGAGTGCGGTGTTGGCGATCAGCCGAGCGGTCTGCGACGAGAGGACGATGTCGGAGAGGCGCGAACCCGAGCCGAGCACCCGACCCATGAGAAAGGCGAAGGGGATGAGGGCGGGGAGCAGGGCGAGTCCCGGACCGACCCACAACCACCGGGGAGCAGGTGTCCCACGGACGCGGCTTCCCTTGACGGCGCTGGCTGCCTCCGGCGGTGCGGTCACAGCAGACCGGCGGCAGCGACCAGGTCGGTGGCGAGATCGAGCACCGTCGCCAGGTCGGAGAGGTCGAGGTCGGGATGGGCAAGGGTGTCGAGCGGCGGCAGCGACGCGGGCGCGTCCACCCCGTCGACCAACGGGTACTCGAATGTCTCCTCAGCGAAGTACTGCTGCGACTCCGCGGTGAGGAGGAATCGCACGAACTGCTCGGCCGCACCGAGCGAGTCGGTCGTGGTGAGGATGCCGACGCCCGCCGGCATCACCAGCGACTCCGGTCCGGGGCTCGCAAAGAAGTGGTTGGCGGCGATGGCACCACCCTGATCGGCGATCAACCCGAGCAGGTAGTAGTGGTTGACCAATCCGATCGCAACCGTGCCGTTGTTCACTTCGGTGACGATCGGCGAGTTGCCCGAGAAGATCTGCGGGTCGTTGGCGGCGAGTCCGGCCAACCACTCCGCGGTGGCGTCCTCGCCCCGGTCGAGGATCATCGCGGCGACAAACGCCAGGAACGAGGCATTCGAAGGGGCGATGCCGATGCGTCCCCGCCACACCGGATCGAGGAGATCATCGGCGTTCGTCGGGAGATCGGCGGGATCGAGGGTGGCGGCGTCGTAGACCAGCACCCTGCTGCGCCCACTCACGCCCACCCACTGTCCCTCGCGGTCGGAGAACCGCTCGGGTACCAGCGTCAGGATCGATGGGTTGAGCACGGCGAACATGTCGGCCTCGGCCACCGCGCCGAGCGATGCCGGGTCCTGGGCGAAGAAGACGTCCGCCGGACTGCTGGAACCTTCCTCTCGCAAGGTGGCGGCGAGGTCGGTACTCGAGGCGTAGCGCACCTCTACGGCGATCCCGGTCTCGGCCTCGAACCTCGCCAGCAGCGGTCCCACCAACTCCTCACTGCGCCCGGAGTAGATGGTGAGGGTGGCGGCGTCGTCATCACCGCAAGCGGTGGCCAACAGCAGCAGGGAGAGGGCGGCAGCGATCGATCTGCGGATCATGGGAGAGGCTCCTTAGGTGTTCAGGCCCGGCTGCTGAATCGGGTCGAATTCATCAGGTCGACCTGAACAGTAGTCCCTGGGTTCCCTGGGTCAACCGGTTTGTCTGGAGGCCACCAGGAGGGGGATCTTCATCTCTTCAGGGGTGAGTCCCCCGTGGTGACCGATGAGACGCTCATCGGCGTGGCGATGCAGCGCCACCCATCCCGGCCGGGGCAGCAGCACCCCGTCGGGGGCGCGGCCGGCGAACCCGGGGTGATGAGTGCCCGGTCCCCACCACGACTCCATCTCCGCCCGGGGTACCCAATCGACCCCGAGTTCGGCGGCGAGTGCGGCCACCTCGCCGTACACGAATGGCGCCCGCGGGTCGCCTCCGAAGTCGCGCTCGTCATGCGCCGCTTTGGGGATGGCGATGCGGTGGTCTTCGGCGATGTCGACGTGCCCGTGGTCGGCGGTGCCGATGGCCACGGCGTGAGCGGGGAGGCGGTGCACCAGACGCTCCCACATCCGTGCCGCGATCCCCATCGCCTCGGCGTAGTCGTCGCTGCGCTGGCCGCCGACATGGGCGGCGAAGTCGACATGGGGAACGTAGAAGAAGACGAGCCGTCCCGGGACCGCAGCGAGTTGCGCCGCGATCACCGCGGCCTCGTCCTCATCGCTCCACGGCTCGAACCGGCAGCCCCGGTAGAGCATCCGGCTCATCGGCGAGTCGTCGAAGTTCCACGGTTGCAGGGTGACGGGCTCGACACCGTGGGAGGCGAGCCGCTCCCACAGGTTGGGCATGGGGAGAAAGCCCCAGAGGTCGTGGTCGATCTTCTCACCCCACTGGGTGATCCACTTGATGGTGTTGACCACGTATCCGGTCTCGGGGACCCGCATCTGATAGCCGAGCAGGCCGTGCTCGGCGGGCGTCATGCCGGTGGCCACAGTCGCCATGCTCACGGTGGTGGTGGTGGGCCAGCCCGCATCGATGGCGGCCACGCGGGAGGAACGGAGTGCCCCGGCCGCGGAATGCCCGAGTTGGTGATCCCCCAGGCCGTCGAAGAGCACGAGCACATACGACTTCGCCTCCGGGATGGCGGCGGCAAGGTGGGGATGCAACCCGGGATGCAGCGCCGAGCCGGTGAGCCGCCGCTCCAACTCGGCAACAAGGTTGACCAGCGCACCGCCGGAGTAGTCGGGGGGGAGAGAGTCCTCAGTCATCAGTCTTCAGCCCTCAGGTATCAGGTGTCAGGTGTCAGGTGTCAGGCCTCAGGCTACGGGTTCGGCTCTCCCGTCCGACATCTGATATCTGATACCTGATGCCTGACACCTGACACCTCTCCGCCATTTCGGCGCCTCCTACCCCCTTCCTATACTCCCGCCGGACATCGGCCAACCGGGGAAGCGCGTGACCGACTACTTCCAGGACTACATCACGGTGGCGGTGTTCGCCGCCGCGGGCATCGGTCTCGTCGCCGTCGCCATGGGAGCCAGCTTCCTGCTCCGTCCTCACAAGCCGTCGCTGGTGAAGCGTCAGTCCTACGAATGCGGCATCAACCCGGTCGGTGACGGGTGGAGCCAGACCCACGTCCGCTACTACATCTTTGCGCTGCTCTTCCTCATCTTCGACGTCGAGGCGGTGTTCATCTTCCCGTGGGCGGTGCGCCTCGAGAGCCTGGGGACCTTCGCCCTCGTGGAGATGGCGATCTTCATCGTCATCCTCCTCGGCGGCCTGGTCTACGCGGTGAGGAAGGGGGTGCTGCGGTGGGAGTCCTAGACCGCTTCGAGACACCCAAGCCGATCTCCTGGCTCCTCAACTGGAGCCGCAAGTATTCGTTGTGGATGTTCCAGTTCGGTCTGGCCTGCTGCGCCATCGAGATGATGGCGGCCTCGGGGCCGCGCTACGACTTCATGCGGTTCGGCATCATTCCGCTGCCCGCCTCGCCCCGCCAGGCCGACCTGATGATCGTGGCGGGCACGGTCACCGACAAGATGGCTCCGGCGATCCGCCGCCTCTACGACCAGATGCCCGAGCCCAAGTACGTGATCTCGATGGGGTCGTGCGCCAACTGCGGCGGCCCCTACTGGGACT
>CAYYIA010000238.1:0-3420 GCA_964471875.1 uncultured Acidimicrobiia bacterium | reverse complement strand
AGTTCGTCGGCACGGCTGAGGCGGGTCGCCGGGTCGATGTCGCGCAACCGCATCGCCAGGTCGATGTTGCGGCGGACGGTGAGCCAGGGGAACAGCGCGGGTTCCTGGAACACCATCCCGATGCGGCGCCCACCGGTGTCGATGATCCCCTGATCCAGGTGGTAGATGCCGGCGATCAGGTTGAGGAGGGTGGTCTTGCCGCATCCCGAGGCCCCGACCAGGCAGACGAACTCGCGGTCCGAGACGTCGAGGCTGAGCCGGTCGAGGGCGGCGACCATGGAGCGACCGTCGTGATAGGTCTTGGAGACTTCGGTCACGACGAGGGGCCGGGTGGTCCTGGCGACGGTGCTCACCATCACGGTTCTACCGGTGTCCGACCGAGTTCTCCAAGCACCTGGTCGAGCAGGGCGAGGTCGTAGATCCCATCGAGGTCGACCGGCTCGAGCAGTCCGGCCGCGGTGGCGTGTTCTGCTGAGACGTAGAGCGAGTGTGCGATCGGGTCGACCGTGAAGGTGAGGTTCTGCCACGCCGCGGCGATGGTTGCCTCCGCCAGCGGCGAGCCGGTGATGTCCCCGATGGCGGCATTGGTGTCGGCCATGGCCGTGTCCGGGTCGGCGTCGATGAGGTCCACCGCTCGCACCAGGGCTCGGATAACCGCCTCGACAAGCCCGGGGTGCTGATCCAGGAACTCGGTCCGCACGATGAGGTGGGTGGTGACGAACTCGCCGTCGGGCCACAGGTCCCGCTCGTCGACGAGCACCACTCCGCCACCTTCGAGGACGAGCCGGGTGGCCCAGGGCTCGGGCACCCAGGCTCCGTCGATGTCGCCGGAGCGGAACGTCTCCAGGGTTTGGGCATTGGCCTGTGGGATCACCGAGACATCGCCGCCGCCTTCGAGGTCGGCGGTGAGACCCTGGGTCTGCAGCCAGGCGCGCAGGGCGACATCCTGGGTGTTGCCCAGTTGCGGGGTGGCGAGTCGCGTGCCGATCAGATCCTCGGCGGTGGTGATCCCGGGCCGCACGACGAGCGCGGCTCCGCCCGAGGTGCTCCCGGCGACGATGCGGAGGGCGGCGCCGTCCGACTGGGCGTAGGCGTTGATGGCGGGGTTGGGACCGATGAAGGCCATGTCGAGCGCACCCGAGAAGAGGGCGGTCACCGCATCCGGGCCGGCGTTGAAGGTGGCGGTCCGCAACGTGGCGATGCCCTCGAGCTCCTCCTCGAAGAACCCCTCGGACACCCCGATGAGCGCCGGAGCGTGCGTGACGTTGGCGAAGTAGCCGAGACGCACGACGGGGATGGACGACGAGTCGTCACCACACGCCGCAACCACCGCCAGCAATGCCAGCGCGACGAGTGCCCTGCGATGTGCCATGGCCTCTCCGGATCGAGTGCGGTCCCACTGGTGAGTATCGAAGCGTTGGCGGGGGAACCTGAGGGATAGCAGATGGCAGATGGCAGATGCCAGATGCCAGATGCGACTCTGGTGCCTAGTGCCTGGTGCCTAGTGCCTTCTGCTGGCGGAGGGGGTGGGATTTGAACCCACGGGACCGGAAACCCGGCCCAACAGTTTTCGAGACTGCCGCCTTCGGCCGCTCGGCCACCCCTCCCAGGGGAGGTGCCAGATTCCAGATGCCAGATTCCAGATCCGCGCGGAGGCGTCCTTCTGGTATCTGGTGTCTGGTGTCTGGTATCCCGCCCGACGATTGTAGGCCCGCGCCTACCTGCGCTCATCCCGGCGCTGGTTGAAGAACTCGGCGAGCAGCGCGGAGGCCTCCGTTGCCAGCACACCCGCCACCAGGTCACATCGGTGGTTGAGTCGCTCGTCCTGAGGGATGTTGAAGAGGCTCCACGCCGCACCCGCCTTGAGGTCGGCGGCGCCGTAGACGATGCGGTCCACGCGGGCGAGCACCGCCGCCATGGCACACATGGCACACGGCTCCAGGGTGACGACGAGGGTGTGACCGGTGAGCCGCCAGTCGCCGGTGAGGCGCGCCCGGGCGCGCAGCACCAGCATCTCGGCATGGGCGGTGGGGTCGTGGGTCTCCTCCCGCCGGTTGTGATCGACCGAAACCACCGATCCGTCGGGGCCCAGGAGAACCGCCCCCACCGGCACGTCGCCGTGGGTGATCGCCGCCCGGGCGGCGTCGAGGGCCAGGCGCATGGGTTGGTCGAAAGGCGTCGTCATCTGCTCCCTACACTCTCGCGGTATCCAGGAGGGATCGCATAGTCTGGCCTAGTGCGCACGCCTGGAAAGCGTGTTGGCGGTGAAAATCGTCACGGGGGTTCAAATCCCCCTCCCTCCGCGCGAAGAAGGTGTCAGGTGTCAGGCATCAGGTGTCAGCCTTCGGATCCGAGCTCTTACCTGAAACCTGACACCTGACACCTCCTCACGGATCAGACCGAACGAACGCGGTTAGCCTGACGCGCGATCGTGCTAGGCGGGGCGCTAGGGGTGCCCTGAACCCGAAACCCTCTCTATGCGGGGCCGAATTCCCCGCCCGAGGGTCGAGCATGGTCGGGTCGAGCGCCCGAAACGTGGTGTTGACGGCCGGGTCCTGCGCGGCGGGGCACCGTGAACCGGGTCAGGTCCGGAAGGAAGCAGCCCTTAGCGGTTGTCACCGGGTGCCGCAGGGGTGCCTGGCCTGAGCCGTCGAGCGGGGACGCGCCGGTCATCTCGATTCGACGGCGGGGTGCACGATCACCGATCTCACCCTGCTGCGCGTCGGCTCTCATCGGGTTCTCATCCGGGTGTGGAAACCTGATCGCACACCACGGACGTTGTAGAGACGAACCAGTACCGAGGAGTCATCGACCATGCCGACGAAGAAGACCGAAGCCACGGCCGCCGCATCTGAGGCCGCCGTCAAACCTTCCCGGACCCGCAAGGTCGCGGAGCCGGCCGTAGCGACCGCACCCGACAAGCCCGATCGGACCATGTGGTGGGCTCTCGCCGTGCTTGCCGCTGCCGTCGTGTTCGGCGGTGGCTACCTGGTGGGCCACGCCGTGGCCGACGATGACGGAGAGTTCGGGGCACGGGGCCGGGGCGGCATCATCGTCTCCGGCGAGGGAATGATCGAGGGACTCCCCATGGGTCCGGGTCATCACCTTCCCGGGATGGTCCCCTTCGAGATGTATCCGATGCCCGGGATGGATCAGGTGCCCGGCCAGTCCGACGACGGCACCACCGAGGGTCAGGGATACCTCGGGATCCGCGGGGTGGACGGCCCCGGAGCCGTTCGCATCCTCGAGGTCGAGGCGGGCTCGCCGGCCGACGAGGCCGGTATCGAAGCCGGCGATCGAGTGGTTTCGTTCAATGGAACCGCGATCGGGTCGATGGAACAGCTGGCGGATCTGGTTCGGGCCACGGCTCCCGGCACCGAAGTCGAGATGGTGCTCGGCGGTCCGGGGGGCGGTCGCGAG
>CAYYIA010000237.1:0-3425 GCA_964471875.1 uncultured Acidimicrobiia bacterium | reverse complement strand
GCCGCGTTCCTGGTCCGACGCGACGCACGGCGCGACGCCCTTCGATGGATGTGGTGGGGAGTCCTCGCCGCCGTGGCGCTCAGCGGCGGGGCAGCCGTGGCCCTGCATGTCGCCAACCGGTCGCTCACGCTGCAAGCCCGGGAAGCGATGGAGGGTGCCCTTGCCCTTGTGGCAGTCGGCGGGATCACCTACATGATCGTGTGGATGCGCCGCCACTCCGCGACGCTCCGCACCGATCTCGAAACGCGAGCTTCGACCGCCCTCTCGGCGGGTTCGGTGACGGCCGTCGCGGTGATGGCCTTCGTGGCGGTGCTGCGGGAAGGACTCGAGACCGCGGTGTTTCTCCTCGCCACACTCGAGAATGTGAACTCGCCGACGGCGGCGGCCTCCGGGGCCGCCCTGGGCATCGCCGTGGCGGTGGCCCTCGGCTACGGCATCTACCGCGGCGGCATCCGCATCGACCTCCGGCGGTTCTTCCGGATCACCGGAGTCGTGTTGGTGATCGTCGCCGCCGGGTTGCTGGCGGCCGCGGTGCACGAGTTCGCCGAAGCCGGTCTGATCACCGCACTGCAAAGCCCGGCAATCGACCTGTCGTGGCTCATCGAACCGGGGACGGTGCGATCGAGTCTGCTCACCGCCTTCTTTGGGTTCCAGCCGGTGCCGACGGTTGCCGAGGTGGTCGTCTGGGCGGCGTTCCTCATCCCGATGATCCTGTTCGTGAGTGGTTTCCGTCCGACCCGTCGCCAACACCGCCTCGCCGTGTAATCCAAGGACCTCCCGTGACATCCTTCCGATCCCTTGCGCTGACATTCGCCACCTTGTTGACCCTCGCGGCGTGCGCTCCCGCAGCCTCGGGGGGCGTCACGGTGCACGTGGAACTCGCCGACGACGAGATCACCCTGGATCCCGGCTCGGTGCCCGGTGGTCGAATCGTCTTCGACACCGTCAACACCGCCGCGGCGTTGGTCCACGAGATCGAGGTCTTTTCGGGGGCAACGGCAGGTGCCGTCTTGCCGGTGGCGAACTCCGTGGCCGACACGACAGGGCTCACCCTGATCGACGAGATCGAGGACATCGTTCCCGGAGCGTCCGCGACCCTCACCATCGACCTCACACCGGGGACGTATCTCGTCGTGTGCAACCTTCCGGCCCATTACGAGCTCGGGATGTGGGCCTACCTCACCGTCACGGGGTGACCGCGCAGCGTGATGCTCGGCGTCGCGCCGGGAGCGGTATCGTGGCCCGTTCCCGATGGAGTCTCTGGCATGACCAAGCCGTCCGCCGCTCGAATCGTCCTCGCCTTCATGGTGCTGGCGGCCGCCTGTGGCGGCGGCGCAGCCACCTCGACCACCCTGCCCGGTCCGGCAACCACCGTCGACCCGGGTCCGACGATCGCCACCACCACCCCGACCACGGCCGTGGTGACCATTCCTCCCACCACCGACAACCTCGTCGTCTGGGTGGAGGACCTCGACCTGGTCGCTGCCGTCGAGGAACGTGGGGCGGCCTACACCGCGTCGACCGGGATCACCGTCGAGGTGCGGGTGTATGCGCCTCCAGCCGAAGCGCTCCCCGAAGGCCCCACGGCGACCGACCTGCTCTCCGCCCTGGTTCTCGACCAGATCGACGGGGCCGCCGACCTCTACCTGGGCCCGCACACGTGGGCGCTGACGCTGGCAGAGGCGGGACGGGCCGAACCCGTGTTCCTCTCCGACGTCCTGCCCGCATCGATCGTCGATGCCGTGTCTCCACGCGGGTACCCGCTGGCGGTGCCCCTCGCCGTCGATGGCGTCGCCCAGGTGCGGAATCGGGCGCTCATGCCCGAGGCCCCGGCCTCGGTGGAAACCATCGCCTGCCCCGACATCGATCGGTGCCTGCTGCTTCCCGCCGATGGAGACGCCGACATCCACTATCCCTTCCTGGTCGCGGTCGGCGGCTATCTCTTCGGAGCCGATCCCGCCGGCGGCTACGACACCGATGACCTCGGGGTCGCCACCGCCGAGTCCATCGCCGGGGCCACGATCTTCGACACGCTCCTGGAGGCGGGGACCGTCGATGCGGCAGCCGACGAAGCGGCGGTGATCGCGGACTTCGCCGCCGGGAACGCCGCCCTCGCCTGGGTGCACGCCTCAGGGCTCGCCGCGGTCGAGGCCGGCGGCATGGACATCGCCGTGGAATCGCTCCCCACCGTCGGCGGCAACCCGGCGGTGACGGCCTTTCGCACCCTCGCCGCCTATGTGAACCCGTTCGGCGCGGGCAAGTCCGAAGCTCTCGACTTTGCCACCAACTGGCTCGGCGACGTCAACGGCTCGTCCCTCATCGCCCTCGCCAAGGGGATCGCCCCGGTGTGGACCGATGCCGCCGACCCGGCCATGGCGGCCGTGATCGCGTCCGTGTCTGCCGGCGACACTCTTCCTCCGGTCGACGACATCGACCGCATCTGGTTCGAACTCAGCGACGCCTTTCGCCGAATCCACATCGGGACCTCGCCAGAGGACGCCATGTTCGGAGCTGCCGACGACATTCGGTAAAGCAAGTCGCCGGTCACCAGAGCCGGCAACGGGCCACGATCCGACTTCGCACTCAGGATCGACCGCTCCCCTGCCGATACCCCACCAATGACCTGCAGCCAGTGCGGCAAGCCTGCCGCCGCCAAACGGGACGACGTCTACTACTGCGGAGCTTGTTCCGTTGCGCTCGACTGGCAGCAGCTGGTCCGCATGGTCCAGGACGCTCCGGCTCCAGCGGCCGTCCGTGAGGCACCGGCCACCCGATCGGCCTAGGGCAACGAGCCTCCGGTCTCCAGTCGCAGGTCTCCAGGCCGACCGACCTGCGCCTCGCGCCTCACGGTCACGCAACCTGCGATCCGACGTATCGTGAGCCCATGCGCACTCCCCTTCGGTTGCTCCTCATCGGGATCGTTGTGTTCGCAGCCGCATCGTGCGGCGACGACTCGGCCAATTCCCGCGGCTCGGCCGTGGTCACCCTCGATGTCTTCTCCGGACTCCCCAACCCCACCTGGGAGTTGACGCCCGAGCAGACAGCGAGCCTGCTGGCAAGGTGGGACGACCTCGAAGGGTCCGCCGCCGCCGAGTACTCGGGGCACCTGGGCTACCGCGGCGTGATCATCGACTTTGCCGATGGATCGAGGATCTGGGTCTCCCGGGGAGTCGCCATGGACGAGAGCACCGCATCGGCACGCTCCGATGGCGACGGCTCCCTCGAGGCCTGGATCGTGACCACCGGCCAAGCCACCGTTGACCCCGCGCTTCTGGACGAAGTGCTCGGTGCGATCGACCAGGGCTGAGTGGCGATTGGCGATTGGCGATTGGCAATTGGCAATTGGCAATTGGCAAGAGACTGGAGACTGGTGACTGGAGACTGAGGACTGGCGACCTCTTCTAGTCCAGTGTCCGCTCGGCGAG
>CAYYIA010000236.1:0-3426 GCA_964471875.1 uncultured Acidimicrobiia bacterium | reverse complement strand
TGTGGCCACCGATCACGATCGGGACCGGTTGCTGTACCGGCGCAGGCCGCAGGTATACGTCACGGAAGTCGATCGTCGCGCCGGAGAAGGACGCCAGCTCCTGGGTCCACAGCGCCCGCATCGCCGCCACGTACTCGTCGGTCCGCTCGCCGCGACCGGCGAAGGCCACGCCGAGCGCCTTGAACTCCTCCTCCAACCAGCCCACCCCGACCCCGAGGGTGACCCGCCCTCCGCTGAGCCGATCGAGGGTGGCCACCTCCTTGGCGAGGACGAGCGGGTTGCGCTGCGGCAGGATGAGGATGCCCGTGGCCAGCCTGATGCGGGTCGTCGCCGCAGCGGCGAATGCCAGCCAAATCAGGGGATCCGGCGAGGGGAAGTCCTCCGCCCCTCCGGCCATCCGCCCGCTGCGGCTGTAGGGGTAGGTGGACTGGTAGCCCTTCGGCACCACCACGTGCTCCACCGTCCACAGCGATTCGAACCCCAACTCCTCGGCACGGGCGGCGTACTCCCCTGCGGTGTCCGGCGCAGCCCAGTTGGCGTAGACGAGACCGATCTTCATGCGGGGACGGTACCCGGTCCGGGTGCCGGGTTCCGGGTGCCGGATGTCAGATGCCAGATTCCAGATGCCAGATGCCAGATGGACCGGGTGCCGGGTGCCGCGTACCCGACGCTCTTCACCTCTCGCCCATCGTCCTTCGCTCTTCGCCCCTTCGTCCGGCACCCGGTACCCGGTACCCGACACCTCCCCTCTCGCCCGTCCCCCTCGTAGTCTCTCCCCCGATGTCCGAGATCGTCTGGCAACCCTCCCCCGAACGCATTGCGGCGAGCAACCTCGCTGGGTTCGCCCGGCGCCTCGGGTTCGATCCGTCCGACTACGCCGGGCTGTGGGAGTGGTCGATCGAGCACCGCGCGGAGTTCTGGCAGGCGGTGTGGGAGGACGGTGGGGTGATCGCCTCGCGGTATGCGGATCGCCCCGTCGGGGTCGAGGCGATGCCGGGAACCGAATGGTTCCCGGGTGCGAGACTCAACTACGCAGAGAACCTGCTGCGGCGCAACGATGACACCGCCGCCATCGTCTTCGCCTCTGAGGACACCGGCCCCAGCGAGATCACCTGGCGGACGCTGCACGATCGGGTGGCACGAGCCCGTCGGGGCCTGCAGCGCCTGGGCGTGGGCGAAGGTGATCGGGTGGCCGCGCTGCTGCCCAATGGACCGGAAGCCGTGATCGGACTGCTCGCCACCGCGTCACTCGGAGCGATCTGGTCGTCGTGCTCGCCGGACTTTGGTCCACTCGGGATCATCGATCGCTTCGGGCAGATCGAACCAAAGGTCCTGCTCACCGTGGCGGGGTATCGCTACCAGGGACGCCACCACGACATCACGGCGACGGTGGCCCGGGCGACCGCCACGATCGCCTCGATCGGCCACGTCGTCGTGGTGGGTGACGGCGGCTCTGCACTCGCCGCCGCCACGTCGTGGGCCACGCTGCTCGCCGAGGCCGCGCCACTCGAGTTCGCCCAACTCCCGTTCGACCATCCCCTGGCCATCCTCTACTCCTCGGGTACCACCGGCAAGCCGAAGAGCATGGTCCACGGCGCCGGGGGCACCCTCCTCAAACACCTCAGCGAACACCGACTCCACAGCGACCTCAAGGCCGGTGATCGCCTGTTCTGGTTCACCACCTGCGGATGGATGATGTGGAACTGGCTGGTGAGTGGCCTGGCGACGGGTGCCACGATCGTGCTGTACGACGGCAGCCCCTCGCACCCATCACTGGAGCGCCTGTGGCGACTTGCTGCCGACACGCGCATCACCCACTTCGGGGTCAGCCCACGCTTTCTCGCCGCCTGTGCCAACGCCGGGATCGTCCCCAAGCAGCTTGCCGACCTCTCGGCGATGCGCTTCCTCGGCTCCACCGGGGCACCACTCAACCCGGATCAGTTCGACTGGGTGTATGCCAACGTCGCCGCCGACGTGCAGCTCGCTTCGATCAGCGGTGGTAGCGACATCGTCGGCTGCTTCGCCCTCGGCGTACCCACCCTGCCGGTGCGCCGCGGGGAGTTGCAGGCGCGCGCCCTCGGCGCAGCCGTCGAGTCGTGGGACTCCTCCGGCCGGTCCCTCGTCGGCGAGAAGGGCGACCTCGTGTGCACCCGCCCGTTGGTGTCGATGCCCGTCCGCTTCTGGGACGATCCGGAGGGCACGCGCTACCGCCAGGCCTACTTCGCCGAGCACCCCGGCGTGTGGACCCACGGCGACTTCATCGAGATCCGCGCCGAAGGAGGCGTAGTCATCTACGGGCGAAGCGACACCACCCTGAATCCCGGTGGAGTCCGCATCGGCACGGCCGAGATCTATCGGGCCGTGGAGACCATGCCGGAGATCGCCGACTCCATCGCGGTCGGGCACGACACCGCGGGCGATGTCGAGGTGGTGCTCTTCGTCGTCCTCTCCCCCGGCGCCGAGCTCGACGACGACTTGATTGCACGGATCAAGAACCGGATCCGCACCGAGACCTCCCCGCGTCACGTCCCCCGCCGCGTGCTGGCCGTCGACGCCATCCCCTACACCATCTCCGGGAAGAAGGTGGAGAAGGCCGTGCGAGCCATCGTCGCCGGTGAAGAGATCACCGACCGCTCGGCGTTGGCGAACCCGGAGGCGTTGGAGGACTTCGCCGGTCGGATCTAGGGGGACGGCCGCCAAGCGCCGCGGGTACCGGGTTCCGGGTACCAGGTACCGGACAACCCAACCACAAGGGCGCCGAAGTCCCGCACCCGGCACCTGGAACCCGGCACCCGGCTCTACCCCAGCCGCTCCCGCACCGTCTCCACCGACAGGTCCTCGCGCACCGTCTCCAGTGTCTCCACGGCCAGGCTGGCGGCGGCCAAGCCCCATCCCAGCGGGTCCGACTCGCCACGAACCGTCGCGGCAAGAAAGCCGGCAAGCAATGCGTCGCCGGCACCGGTGACGTCGGCGACGGGGCCCGACGCCACCGCCGATCGGAGGCTCATCGTCCCCGAGTCGAACACCCCGGCAGGTCCCAGGGTCACCACCACTCGCCGCGTGCCCGCCTTCAGCAATGCCGCGGCCGCCCCGGCAGGGTCTTCGTGCCCGGACAGGGCAACGGCCTCGGCGGCGTCGGGAAAGACCGCAGCCGACCCGCGCAGTAGGCCGCGCACCTTCGGCGCCTTGGCCACCGACACCGGGTCGAGGTAGAGGCTCGCCACCACCGGGACGAGGGCGGCCAGACCCGCCGGGGCAGGATTGGCATCGGCGCACCACAGGACCGAGTCCCCATACCGAGCCACGACGGGACCGACCACGGCGGCATCGAGGCGGCCGTAGATCGCCATGTCGGCGATCCCGAGCGCGAGCGCTCCTTCGCCGTCGAGCACCGCGGTGTATCCCGCGGTCGACACGTCGGGAAGC
>CAYYIA010000235.1:0-3434 GCA_964471875.1 uncultured Acidimicrobiia bacterium | reverse complement strand
GTGCACAACCTCGGCATCAAGGTCGGCATCACCGAGATGATCCAGAAGGCGATCGACATCAAGGCCGACGCCATCGGGATGAGCGGGCTCTTGGTGAAGAGCACGCTCATCATGAAGGAGAACCTCGAGGAACTCGACCGGCGGGGCCTGTCGAACCTGCCGGTGATCCTCGGCGGGGCCGCCCTCACCCGCAAGTACGTGGAGCAGGACCTGCGCCGCGCCTACCCCGGACCGCTCTTCTACGGCAAGGACGCCTTTGCCGGCCTGCGGGTGATGGAACAGATCGCCGCGGTGAAGCAATCGGGCACGGTCGATCCCGAGTTCGGCCGCGTCGCCGAAGGACGGGTGCTCCCCGCCCGCACACCAACCGGACCGCGTCCCACCGTCGACCTCCCGCGCCGGGCGCCTTCGGTGGTGACGGACAACCCGATCCCCCTGCCGTCGCGGCTCGGTGCGCAGATCGCCAAGGGCATCGCCGTCGACGAGATCGCCACCTACCTCAACGAGACCACGCTGTTCCGCAATCAGTGGCAGTTCCGGCCGCAGGACGGCGAGCCGGACGAGGAGTTCCGCGCACGCATCCGGCCGCACCTGCGCGACCAGTTGGCCCTGGCCACCGAGTCCGGGCTCCTCGTACCCCAGGTGGCCTACGGGTGGTTCGCCGCCAATGGCGACGGCGACGACCTCATCGTCTGGGAGGACGAGTCGCGCACCCGGGAGCGCACCCGGTTCTCCTTCCCCCGTCAGAGCCACGACCCTTACCTCTGCATCGCCGACTTCTTTCGCCCTGCCGACGGGGACGAGGTCGACTTCGCCGCCTTCCACGTGGTCACCATCGGGGGACGCGTGTCGGAGCGCGCCGCCGAGCTCTTTGCCCAGAACAAGTACCAGGAGTACCTCTTCCTCCACGGCCTGGGGGTGGAGATGGCGGAGGCGCTCGCCGAGTACTGGCATCACCGCATGCGTACCGAGTGGGGATTCGCCGACGAGGACGGGCCCACCCTGCACGGCCTCTTCCGCCAGCAGTACCGCGGCGGGCGATACTCGTGGGGCTACCCGGCGTGTCCCGACCTGGAGGACAATGCCACGGTGGCGACGCTGCTCGGCGCCCACCGCATCGGCGTGGAGGTCGGCGAACACACCGCCTTCCAGTACCACCCCGAACAGACAACGTCGGCGATCATCTGCCACCATCCCCAGGCCAAGTACTTCATCGCCCGCCCCCCGAGGACCGATTCGTGAACCAGCCGCAACGGAGTGACCCGCGATGAAGGTCACCGAGCACCTCGCCAACGCCACCGAACCGCTCATCACCTTCGAGATCGTTCCGCCGCGGCGCGGCGGCGACCTCGCCAGCCTGCTCCGCCTGGCCGAGGACCTGGTGAAGCACCGGCCGGCCTACATCGACATCACCAGCCACTCCGCCGAAGTGGTCTACGACGAGACCTCCGACGGGATCCGCAAGCGGGTGACGCGCAAACGCCCGGGCACCCTCGGGGTCTGCGCCCTGCTGCAGAACAAGTTCCGCGTCGACGCGGTGCCCCATGTCCTGTGTGAGGGCTTCACCCGCGAAGAGACCGAGGACTTCCTCATCGAACTCCACTACCTCGGCATCGACAACGTGTTCGCCGTCCGGGGCGACTCGTCGGGATACGAGAAGCTGCTCCAGCACGGTCGCACCCGCAACCAGTTCGCCACCGATCTCGTCGCCCAGATCGCCGCGATGAACCGGGGACGGTTCCTCGAGGAGACCATCGAGGCCTCACCCACCGCCTTCTGCATCGGGGTGGCGGCCTACCCGGAGAAGCACGTCGAGGCGCCCAACCTTCGCGCCGACGTGGCCAGGGTGAAGCAGAAGGTCGACCTCGGTGCGGCCTACATCGTCACCCAGATGTTCTTCGACAACCGCCACTACTTCGCCCTGGTCGACGAGTGTCGAGCCCAGGGCATCACCGTGCCGATCATCCCCGGCCTCAAGGTGCTCACCACGCCCCAGCAGGTCAAGGCGCTACCCGCCACCTTCCACTGCGACATCCCGGCGGACCTCGCCGACGCGGTCGAAAAGGATCCCGATCATGCCCGCGACATCGGCGTGGCCTGGGCGATCGAACAGGGACGCCAGCTCCTCGCGGGCAACGTGCCGTCGATGCACTTCTTCGTGACCAGCAGCTCCAGCGCCGTGGATCAGGTCCTGGCGGCGATCCGGGGCTAGCTCACTCGCCGCAGGAGCCACCCCCGCGGATCTCGGTGACGATGTCGCCGGCGTTTCCGCCGGTGAGCGCGCCACGCACGTCCGCGTAGCCGGGGCCGTCGACCCTGAACTCGAAGGCGGGCGCATCGAGCAGCGGGTGGGGTCCGATGACCACACCGGGATACAAGGCCTGCAACTGGGCCACGGTGGTGCCCGCCCCGAGGTTGGGGGCACTGGCCGATGCAGGCATCGTCAGTGAGCCCGGTTCCCACGAGTACCCGAAGAACTGCTCCGTGCCCGCAGGAGCGAAGTACTCGGCAGTGGTGAAGATCGCGGTGAACTCGAACAGTTCCGTGCCAAACCCGATGAGCCGGTAGAGCGGCGGCGGGCAGATCGGCTCCTGGATCCACCCGGTGTCCTTCGTCGGTGCCCCGAACAGCGGGGTGAGCGCGGCAACGACCGCCTCGGGTGAAGCCCCGAAGTCGACCACGCCCAGGCCGGTGGGAAGGAAGGCGAAGACGGGCGCCATCGTCGTCGTGGTGGTCGGGGCGGTGGTGGTCGTGGTCGCGGCCGTAGTGGTTTCGGCAACCGTGGTGGTGACGGCGGTGGTGGTCGTGGCGGCCGTTGTCGTGGCGGCGGTCGTCGTGGTCGCTGCATCGTCGTCGCCACAGGCGGCGACGAACACGAGGAGGGCGGCGATGGTCACAAGAGGGCGCTTCACGGGTGATCCTTCTCGATGGGAGCGCCACAATGTACCCCTTGCCACGACGACGCGCCTTGACTCGCTGGGCCGAGCCGCTAGCGTCACCGGACCGCTGAGCGGGGAGTATCCCCAAGAGCGCTCGTGCGCTCCTTCGGCGTCACCGTCAGTACGAGTTCCACCCCCGTGGGCTCCGGTGGCGTCGGCCGGTCCCTCAGGGCCCGGCAGGAGAGACCCTCGGCTGTTGCTGACGTGATGTCCGACAGTCGATAGGAGTCCCGCAATGGATGTGTCGCCGTTCTGGTGGTTTGGCGTGGTCGGGGTGATCCTCGGCATGCTCGCCATCGACCTGCTCGTCTTCCACCGCGACGCCCACGAGGTGTCCGCGCGCGAGGCGGGGATCTGGACCCTCGTCTGGGTGACCCTCGGCCTGGCCTTTGGCGCCGTGGTGGCGTGGCGGTTCGGCCTCGAGTATGGGGGCGAGTACCTCGCCGGCTACGTGATCGAGAAGAGTCTCGCCGTGGACAACATCTTCGTGTTCGC
>CAYYIA010000234.1:0-3436 GCA_964471875.1 uncultured Acidimicrobiia bacterium | reverse complement strand
GGCGATCCTCGACGCCGACAAGGAGGGCTTCCTCCGATCGGTGACCTCGCTGATCCAGACGATCGGACGCGCCGCCCGCAACGTCGATGGGCGGGTGGTGATGTATGCCGACGGGATGACGGCGAGCATGCAACAGGCGATCAACGAGACCAACCGCCGTCGTGCCGCCCAGGTGGCCTACAACACCGAGCATGGCATCGATCCGCAGACCATCCGCAAGAAGGTGTCCGACATCCTCGAACTGCTGCAGAGTCGCGACGCCCCAGCGATCGATCGGAGGCGCCGCGAGGTGCACGCCCGCCCCGCCATGGAGCTTCCCGCCGACGACCTCGGCCGACTCATCCGCAGCCTGGAGGAGGAGATGCGCTTGGCGGCGTCGGAGCTGCGGTTCGAGTACGCCGCCCGCTTGCGCGACGAAGTGGAGGACCTCAAGCGCGAACTGCGGGAGATGACCCGGATCGCCGGCTGAAGCGGTCCACTACCCCTTGGGGGCGGGTTCGTCCTCGTCGTCGTCGCCGCGCAGCCCCTTCTTGAGCTCGCGGGCGGATTTGCCGAGCGAGCGGGCAAGGTCGGGGAGCTTCTTGGCGCCGAAGAGGAGGAGCAGGACGGCGAGGATCAGGATGATCTCACCGGCACCGATGCGTGACATTGGGGTTCCTCCTCCGACTGGGGGAGTGTAGGGCAGGGGTGGGAGAGATCACTCCCCCCCTGTGGGGGAGTCGACGGGGCGAAGCGACGTCGGTGGGGGGTATAGGCCCGACCGGATCGCCTTTCGGGTGAATCCCACCCCTGAAATTCCGTCATCGGCCGGCGATACAATCGCCGTTCCACGGCCGGGACGGGCAATGTCGACCGATTCGATCATCATCAGGGGCGCGCGCGAGCACAACCTGAAGAACATCTCCCTGGAGTTGCCGCGCAACCAGCTCATCGTGTTCACCGGGCTCTCCGGGTCGGGGAAGTCGTCGCTCGCCTTCGACACCATCTACGCCGAGGGCCAGCGGCGTTATGTGGAGAGCCTCTCCGCCTACGCCCGACAGTTCCTCGGGCAGATGGAGAAACCCGACGTCGAGTTCATCGAGGGGCTGTCGCCGGCCATCTCGATCGACCAGAAGACGGCCAGTCGCAATCCCCGGTCGACGGTGGGAACCGTCACCGAGATCCACGACTACCTCCGACTGCTGTACGCCCGTATCGGCATCCCGCACTGCCCGAAGTGCGGTCGAACCGTGGCGAGGCAAACACCCCAGCAGATCGTCGACCAGATCATGCAGCTCCCCGAGGGCACGAAGTTCCAGGTGCTTGCACCCGTGGTGCGAGGCCGCAAGGGGGAGTACGAGGCGCTGCTCAAGGAGCTCGGCCTCGAGGGGTTCAGCCGGGCTCGGATCGACGGAGAGGTGCGCGAGCTGAGCGCCGAGATCAAGCTCGATCGCTACTACCAGCACACCGTCGAGGTGATCGTCGATCGGCTGGTGAAGAAGGACTCGATTCGCCGCCGTCTCACCGACTCGCTGGAGACCGCCCTGCGCCTGGCGGACGGCGTGGCCGTGGTCGAGATCACCGACGGAGCCACCCTCAGCTTCTCGCAGCACCTCGCCTGCGACCACTGCGGGTTGTCGTTCGAGGAGCTGCAGCCCCGCAACTTCTCCTTCAACAGCCCCTACGGCGCCTGCGAGGCCTGCAACGGGCTGGGGACCCGATTCCAGGTCGACTGGCGCCTCGCCGTGCCCGACGACGAGAAGTCGCTCGGTGAGGGTGCCATCCAGCCGTGGTCGGGGCGCCATCGGACGGGGTACTACCAGCGGGTCCTCGAAGGCGTGGCAGCCCTCCACGGCTTCTCGCTCGATACCCCGTTCAAGAAGCTCTCCAAGAAGGCGCTGAAGGTGGTGCTGGAGGGCACCGGTGATGAGCCGATCACCGCCTCCTACGTCAATCGCTTCGGACGGGCTCGCCGCTTTCAGACCACATACGAGGGGCTGATCCCGTGGCTGGTGCGCCGCCACGAAGGTGCGGACTCGGAGGGCGCCCGCGAAGCGTACGAGCAGTACATGCGCCTGGTCCCGTGCGACACCTGCGGTGGGGCGCGCCTCAATCCGGTGTCGCTCGCCGTCACGGTGGGCGGTCGCAACATCCATGAGGTGTCCTCGATCTCGCTTCGCCAGGCGCACGCCTTCATCACGGGTCTCGAACTCGACGATCGCGATCGCACCATCTCCGTGGCGGTGCTCAAGGAGATCACGGCCCGCCTCGCCTTTCTCCTCGACGTCGGACTCGACTACCTCACCCTGGCGCGAGGTGCGGCCACCCTGGCGGGGGGAGAGGCGCAGCGCATTCGCCTCGCCACACAGATCGGCTCCGGCCTCGTCGGGGTGCTCTACATCCTCGACGAACCGTCGATCGGGCTGCACCAACGCGACAACCAGCGTCTCATCGAGACCCTGATCCGTCTGCGGGACCTGGGCAACACGGTCATCGTGGTGGAACACGATGAGGACACCATCCGGGTGGCCGACCACGTGGTCGACATCGGCCCGGGGGCGGGCGAGCACGGCGGGCGTATCGTCGCCGAGGGCTCCGTGGCGGATGTCATGGCCGAGGCGGCATCGATCACCGGGGACTACCTCGCCGGACGCCGCGCCATAGACATCCCCATGCTGCGCCGGCCGCCAGGAGAGAAGCGCCTCAGGGTGGTCGGGGCGACCGAGAACAACCTCAAGGACCTCGATGTGGAGTTTCCCCTCGGGCTGTTCATCGCGGTGACGGGCGTCTCGGGCTCGGGGAAGTCCACCCTGGTCGAGGAAATCCTCGCCAAGGCCCTGCACATGGAGTTGTACCGGGCGCGGGACCTCCCGGGGCGCCATCGCCGCGTGGAAGGGATCGAGCAGGTCGACAAGGCCATCGACATCGATCAGAGCCCGATTGGGCGCACCCCGCGCTCCAACCCGGCGACCTACACGAAGATGTTCGATCGGATCCGCGACCTCTTCTCCTCCGTACCCGAGTCGAGGGCCCGCGGCTATCAGCCGGGCCGCTTCTCCTTCAACGTCGCCGGGGGACGCTGCGAGGCCTGCAAGGGCGACGGAACGATCAAGATCGAAATGCACTTCCTCCCCGACGTGTACATCCCGTGCGAACAGTGCAAGGGCAAGCGCTACAACCGCGAGACCCTGGAGATCCTATGGAAGGGTCACTCCATCGCCGATGTCCTCGAGATGTCGGTGTCCGAGGGGCTGGAGTTCTTCGAGAACCAGCAGAGTATTGCTCGCATCCTGCAGACCCTCTACGACGTCGGCCTCGGATACATCCGGCTCGGCCAGCCCGCACCCACCCTCTCCGGCGGCGAGGCGCAGCGGGTCAAGCTGGCGAGCGAACTCGGCAAGCGCTCCACCGGCAGCACCGTGTACATCCTCGACGAGCCCACCACTGGTCTGCACTT
>CAYYIA010000233.1:0-3437 GCA_964471875.1 uncultured Acidimicrobiia bacterium | reverse complement strand
GCCTTCGGCTCGGTGACCCGGTCCGACCTGGCTGCTGCCGAAGCGGCGGAGGATCTCGCCAGCCAGAACCTCGCCGCAGCACGCGCCGCCCTCCAGGACGCCCTTGACAGCCAGGCCCGTCTCACCGCCACCATCGCCCGGCTGGATGAGCGGCGGCGCTCCGACCAGGCCTCGGCGTTGACGCGGGAAACGACGCTTCGCGGACGCATTGCCACGCTCTACATGTCGGCCGGAGCGCGCGGCGTCGCCGTGGTCGTTGGTGACGTCACGAGCTTCTCCACCCGGGTGGCATACCTTGCCGCCGTCACCGAGGACGACCGTTCGGCCGTGAATCGTTTCGTGCTTTCCGCCGCCGAGCTGGATCTGCTCCGCGTTTCCGCCGAGGAGCAGCAACTGCGTGTCGAGGCCCAGATCGGGGACCTGACCGCGGTCGAGGCGGAGCGGGCGGCCGAGCTCGAGGTGGCTCGCGCCGCGCTCGACCAGATTCAGGATGCCTGGGATCGCCAGGAGGCGGCCCGCATCGCCGCCGAAGAGGCGGAGCTGCGACGGCAAGAGGCCGAGCTCGCCGCCCAGCTCACCACCACGACGGCTCCGGCGGGCACGACCACTACGACGACCCGGCCGGACTACGGGTACGTACCGGGTGCTGGCGTCGAGCAGTGGCGGCCCATCGTGACCGAGGTGTTTGCCGACTGGGGTCTGACCGAGACGAAGTGCGCCACTCGCAACGGCATCGAGTTCTGCGTCCCGGGCCAGGTGGACAACGCCCTCAGGGTGATGAGGTGTGAAAGCAGCGGCATTCCCTTTGCCGAGAACCCGAGTTCGGGTGCCGCCGGGCTGTTTCAGAATCTGCCCTATTACTGGCAGGAGCGGGTGAATCGGGTACGCGCCTACCACTCCGACAAGTCGAGCATTCCTGCCGACGCCAGCATCTGGAACCCCGAGCACAACACGATCGTCGCCGCCTTGCTGGTGTGGGAGTCCCGCGAGACGCTGCTCGGCAACCGCGGCGGAGGGTCGGTGGGCGGGGTCCCGTGGCCGGAGTTCAACTGGGAGCGCTTCGCCACCTCTGGGTACGGGTACTCCGCATGGGGTAAGGGGCCGAACCCGTGGGGCCACTGGACCTGCGGCCCCAAGGTTGGTGTCTTCGACTCGGCGTGGGTGCATCCCTGGGCGATCCAGCAGACCGCGCCATGATCTCGATGTGGCGGCGGATGCGCGAGGCGTCGGCGCTTCGGGAGCGAACCGTCGGTCAGCCCAAGAGCGCCAATGGCGCATCCTCGCTCCACCTCGCTTGGGAGATCCCACAGGTGCCGCTCATCGAGGTCTCCGCCGTGCTCGAGGTCCTGCAACCGCCGGTCGTGCGTCGATTGTTCTTCTGGGCGCTCCAGGTGAGCTTCGCCACCGATCGGAGCCTGCGCGGTGGCGCCCACATCGGACTGCAGTGGAACCCGCGCTTTCCCGGACTCACCGCGGCCAACTGGGGCGGCTACGCCCCCGCCGAGATCGGTGGCTTGCTCAAGGGCTCGGCCTCGCCACTGCCGAGCGCTCGCAACGACCCGAACACGCGTGACTTCGACTGGCAGCCGGGTCGTCGCTACCGGCTGCGGGTGGCGCCATCGCCGGAGGCGTCGGCCGAGGTGCACGCCTGGCGGGGCACCATCACCGACCTCGAGTCCGGCCGGGAGACCGTGGTGCGTGACCTCCACACCGAAGGCGCTTACCTGGCTGCCCCGGTGGTGTGGACCGAAGCGTTTGCCCGGTGCGAGCAACCCGGCGTGGCGGCCCGCTGGTCGGACTTGCGCGCCGTCGACGGCGCCGGGGCCGTGATCCGGCCGGCGCGGGTGCGGGTCAACTACCAGAGCCGCGAGGCCGGCGGCTGCGACAACTCCACGGTGATCCCCGACGAGTTGGGGATCGTGCAGGCGACCGGTGTGCAACGGCAGATGCCCCAGGGAGCGGTGCTGCCGGTTCCGGGGGTGTGACCTTCGGCAGGTGGCGGCGCACGTGCGCTGTGGCGTCGCTGATCGTTCACGGCGCGATCGGCTCCTCGTGGCTCCCGACCGGCTCGGCGGATCGGCCTTCTTCGACTGATCGTCACCGCCCGAAGTGGCGGCGCAGGCTCGACCAGACCTCCTGGTAGTCCTCCTGGAGAGCGGGCAAGGTGGCGGCGTACCCGGTGGGGATGAGGGGATACCGCGTCTCGAACATGAAGGCCAGCGTGCCTGCCAGCTTCTGCGGGGTGAGGTCGTGTGTGGTCGCAGCCTGCCAGGCGTCGTTGTCCGGACCGTGTGGCCAGTAGGCGTTGTGCAGGCTGAAGCCGCCGGCGTCGAAGCCCTCGAGTTTGGCGTCGTAGACGCCGTAGATGAGTCCCATGAACTCGCTCATGATGTTCATGTGGTAGTAGGGCGGCCGGAACGTGTGCTCCGCCACGAGCCACCGATCGGGGAAGATCACGAAGTCGACGTTGGCGGTCCCCGGGCGGTCCGATGGTGCGGTAAGGACCGTGAAGATCGATGGGTCCGGGTGGTCGAAGGAGATCGAGCCCATCGTGTTGAAGCGCTTCAGGTCGTACATGTACGGAACGTGGTTGCCGTGCCAGCCGACGACATCGAGGGGGGAGTGGTCGAGGTCGGCAGCGAAGAGCCGGCCATCGAACTTGACGAACAGCGTGCACGCCCTGTCGGATTCCTCGAAGGCCGCGGTCGGGACCAGGAAGTCGCGCTCATTGGCCAACCCGTTGGCGCCGACCGGACCGCGTTCGGGAAGAGTGAAGTACGCGCCGTAGTTCTCACACACGTATCCCCGTGCGGTCCCGTCGAGCAACTCGACCCGGAACTTCATACCGCGGGGGATGACGCAGATCTCCCCGGGCGCCACCTCGAGGATGCCGCACTCGGTGATCATGCGCAGGCGTCCCTGCTGGGGGACGACGAGCAGTTCGCCGTCGGCGTCGTAGTAGTAGGTGTCGGTCATCGAGGTGTCGGCGAGATAGACGTGCGCAGCCATACCGAACTGGGCGTGCGCATCCCCATTGGTGGCGATGGTGCGCAGGCCGGTGAGCCAGGTGAGGCCCGCCTCCCCGGGGATCGGGTCCCAGCGCAGCTGTCCGATGGGTGGCTCGGCCTCGCGACACGGTGCCGTTCGGACGAGCCCGAAATCGACTGCCCGCAGGTCGTGGACGTGGAGCACCGAGGGCCTGATGCGGTACATCCACGTGCGCCGATTCTGCCCCCTGGGAGCGGTGAAGGCCGTGCCGCTCAGTTGCTCGGTGTAGAGCCCGAGCGGCGGTTTCTGCGGATTGTTCTGCCCCACCGGCAACGCCCCGGCCACCGCCTCAGACGCATGGTGGTTTCCGAAACCGGACAGGTATGCGAGAGCCATCTGCAACTCCTCGGGACGGGCGGGAGGGGGAAGGGTACCGGGTGCCGGGTGCC
>CAYYIA010000232.1:0-3444 GCA_964471875.1 uncultured Acidimicrobiia bacterium | reverse complement strand
TGCCGCTGCTGAATGCGATTCGTCCCAAGCAGGTCATCGACGACATCTGGCGCGCATCGGAGGTCGATGCCCCCAATCCCCGCCACGACGATTGGCTCACCGGCCGGATTCCGGGGTGGATTCACGTCTGGTGGGCGTGTGTGGTGGTTGCCGCGCTCGCCTGGTCTGGCGCGTTCCTGGTCGCCGGACCCATTGGCACCTCGCGGTTCTCGATTGCACTGCTCATGGTGATGGCGCTCGCGGTCATGGTCGCCGGCCCGCTCTTCTCCTGGCTCGTGTGGCGGATCACCGACCGTCAGGTGGCGCGGGCTCGCCGTCTCGGCGCCCTGAGCGGGTCGGGGCGGATGCGCTCCGAGCGGCCGCTCCTGATGATGGGCGCCGCAGCCACGGTGGTCGCGACGGTGTTCGGCATCGTGACCTGGCCCGTGGTCGCCAGTGAGACCAAGGCGGTTCCGGCGGGGTTGCGCTACGAGGGATACGGGGTGACGTTCGAGTACCCGTCCGGATTCCTCGTCACGGAGGCGGGGGTGCCCGACGGCGATCCCACGGAGGCTGCCGGCGAGGTGGTGGTGGCCCGCCACACCGGTGGTGACCTGGCGACGGTGCGCTGGAGTGCGCTCACCGGCCAGCCCTTCTCCGACATCCTCGACACCACGGTCGCCGAAGTGGCCGCCGGCCTCGGTCCGTCGCTGTTCCACGGCCGCCCGGTGTCGGCGACGATCGATGGCGAGACCTTCGTGGTGGAGAACTTCTCGGTGGGTGACGGCGTCAGCCGCATGGCCTACGCGGCGGTGGTCGTAGGCCCCTGCGCCGCCACGGATCGACTGCTCACCATCGTGGTGATCGCGGACTCGACCCGCGAGGTCCGGCGGTCACTCACCGCCATCCTCGGCGCCTCGACACGCTGCTGACGGGCCGTCCGGCCCTGCCGCAGCGTTCGGCGGCGTCCTAGGTTCGAGGTGTTGTCGTCGCGGAGAGAACACCATGGAAGACACGGATCTTCGCAAGGCCGCGGTCGAGCGGCTCGAAGCAAAGCGGGAGTTCTGGGGACACCTGTTCGTCTATGTGGCCGTGAACGTGTTGCTCGTGGTGATCTGGCTCACCACCAACAATGGCGGTTACTTCTGGCCGGTGTGGCCGCTCGCCGGATGGGGCATCGGGCTGACGGTGCACGCCTTTGAGACCTTCCGCCGCCCGATCGGCGAAGATGCCATCAGGCGCGAGATCGAAAGGACGGCTCGTCGATGAAGCGGTATGCCCCTCTGCTCGTGGTGATGGTGCTGGTGCTGGCTGCGTGCGCCGCCGGTCCCAATCCGGCACTCGGCACGCCCCCCGCCGAGGGTTCCGCTGCGGGGTTCTGGCTCGGCCTCTGGCACGGGGCCATCTTCCCCATCGCCTTCTTCATCTCGCTGTTCACCGACGATGTCACGGTGTACGAGGTGTTCAACAAGGGCAACTGGTACGACTTCGGGTACTTCCTCGGCATCGTGATCTTCGTGGGGGGTTCGCACGGGGCGAGGTCGGCGGCGAAGTAGACGGGCGCTAGAGAGCCATCTCTAGGGAATCGGGATCATCCCGACCACGGCGATGGCGCCGCGATACCCCTCCACATGGGGAACCAATGTGCGCACCAGCGTGCCGTCCGACCGGATGAGGTGTACCGGTCCGAACATGTCGCCGCAGTCGAAGGTGGCGTGGATGACGAGGTCATCGCCGGCCTGGGCGTAGATCCACGGACCGCCGTCGACGGCGAGGTCGAGCCATTCACCCGTCCCATCGGGCTGGAGCACCTGGATGCCGCGGGCTCCACAATCGCCCCACCACTGCAACAGGGTGCGTTCTCCGACCCGCCAGGCATCGGCGAAGCCGAACTCGACGACGTCGAGGTCGGGGTCGGGTTCGGCGGTGAGCCGGGTCGGCGCCGAGCCGTCGAACGGAACCAACCAGAGCACGTGGTAGTAGCCGCCGTCGGCGAACCAGGCGTCCGGCACGCATGAGGCGAGGATCGTGTGGTCGTCCCACCACCGCACCGGGTCACACATTTCCGCGGGGGCGTCGAGGAGACGGATGAAGGTGCCGTCGTTGCCCATCACCCGCAGGGACGTGCCGTCGCTCACGATGAGCTGGGTGCCGTCGAGGCCGTACAGCCACGAGTAGGTGGGCCAGTCGTTTCCCTTGGTGTCGATCTCGGCGAAGAGGCTGCCGTCGGTGCGATAGACCTGCAGGTACTCGTCGGTAGGTTCGAACGTGCTGTAGTCGACGACCGTGTCACGCCCGCTGGGCAGGGTCGTGCCGAGGCGTGCTCCGCTGGGAACCTGGACGATCTCGGTGATCGCGCCGGTGGCGACATCGATCGACACCACGCTCGTCGCCGGATCGGGACCGAGCATGGTTCCGACGACCGCGACCACCCGGCCGCCGTCGTTGGC
Organism: uncultured Acidimicrobiia bacterium; assembly: GCA_964471875.1. Lineage (GTDB taxonomy): Bacteria > Actinomycetota > Acidimicrobiia > Spongiisociales > UBA11373 > UBA11373. Next base: position 1,015 of record CAYYIA010000232.1, on the reverse strand, counting down.
CAACCCACCGAGGGCATAGGGCTGCGGCGCCTCCTGAGGAAAGGACGCGACCTCGTAGCGATCGCCGCTCGGGCTCACCAGGTACAGGACCACCGGACCGGTGGTGCCGTCACCCCAGGGATCGTCCGAGGTGGCCGAGTACAACACCGCCACCCATCCCTGGTCGACCTCGCCGAAGGGGATGAGCGACCGGCTCAGGGCGGAAGGGAGTCCGGGATGCTCGGTCACGGGAGCGAGGGGGAGCGTGGTCGTGGTGATGGTCGAGGTGGTAGCGGTCGTCGTGGGCGCGCTGGTGGTGGTCGTGGTGGCCACCGCGGTGGTGGCCGTCGTGCCCCCGTCGCCGCAGGCGGCGACGAGCAGAGTCAGCGCGCAGATGACGGGATGGACGCGACGCATGTGAGCACCTCGGGTTGTGGCACCACCGTCGTACTCCTGCTCGTGTCCTGGCGGCAGGGGAGAAGGACCAAAATCAGCCCGGCACCGGCGGGTCCCTTGGGCTATCTTCGAAGCGATCTCGACCACGGAGGACTGAGCTTGCGCCACTCGCCGCTGCTGCGCCTGGTCCTTGCAGGACTGCTCGTATTCGGCTCGTGCGGCGATGACGGCACCGCCACCACCGTCACCACCGCTGTCGGCACCACCACCCTCACCACCACCGGTGGCGAAACGACCACCACCACGGCGGTGGTCGCGACCTCGACGACGGCAGCCACGACGACCACCGCAGCCACCACCACGACCACCGACGACGGGGTGCTCCGCCCGGGTGACGTGGAGGATGCGGTCCAGGCCCTCGAGGAAAGGCTGCAGTCGATCGGCTACTTCCCGCTGACGCCGGATACGACCTACGACGCCGACACCGAGTCGTGGGTCAGGAGGTTCCAGCGCGACTACCGGCTCACGGTCGATGGCAAGGTCGGACCAGTGACGGCGGCACTCATCGAGGCGATCGCAGACGGGACCTCCGACGCGGTGCTTGCCTATTCGGAGGGCGTCGGTGGCGTCTCATTCGGGT
>CAYYIA010000231.1:0-3447 GCA_964471875.1 uncultured Acidimicrobiia bacterium | reverse complement strand
GCCGTCGGGGCCGACGGCATCCCGCTGCAACCCGCCGATGGATCGCCGTGTGAGTACATCACCGCCCACCGGCTGCCCACCGCCACCGAGGTGCAGGGCTTCCGCCAGACCGTCGACGTCCTCGACCTGAGCAACGCGGCGCAGGTGATCATCTCGACGGATTGGGACACCGACGACGGGCCCAACGTCACCGTCGACGCCTTGCTGCCGTGGGGGCGGTTCCAGCACCGCTGCCATCACTGCACCCCGGGTTCGCCGGAGATCACCGCCTTCATCGCCGCGGTGAATGCGGCCGGCTCCACCCGGGGCACCGGCGAGGTGGCTGAACCGGTGCCCGGTGACGAACCCGGCGAGACCCCGGCCACCACCGACGACGACGATCTCAGCGCCGAGGATGCCGCCCTCATCGCCTTCATCGGGTTGATCGGAACCGTGGGCCTGGTCGGCACCGCCCTGCCCGAAGGGGCCACCCTGTCCGATCTGCTGGCGGCGCGGCGCGGCGGGGATCTCGACGCCCTCGCCGGGGGGCCACCGGCACCGCTCGACGAGCACGGGAATCCGATGACGGTGAATCGCGGCGAGTGGCCTGATGTCCCCGTGGGCCACGTGTGGTGGGGGACCGGCGACGGCACCAGCCGCTGGGTGTCCCCCGACGAGGCGGCGACGCTGGTCGATCGGGCCCGCAATGCCGAAGCCGCCAAGGCCGCCGACCAGGCGGCGTTGCTCGCCGCCCACGACCGCCACGCCGACGCCGATTGGGAGACCCTGAAGCAGCGCACCCGCGCCGAGGCGATCAAGGCCTGGGGCGACCGCGCCGCCGCCGCCGAGGACAGCCGCATCCGCATCGAGGACAGCGATGCCATCCGTGATCTGGCCGAGGCCGGCGGCCACCAGGACATCATCGACTACCTGCAGCGCAATCCCGTGCCCGGCCCCGACGAGATCGCCGCCCTCTACGACGCCCTCAACCGCCGCGCCGGCGACCAGGCGGTGCTCGACGCCCTGGGAGAGGTGGATGTGGTGCGCGAGACCCTCAAGGGCTCCCAGGCCGATCTCGCCGCCGCCCTCGACGCCATCGGCCAGCCCGGTTTGGGCTGGGTGGTGCGCCATCCCGGCCTGGTGGGTCGCGTCGGTGCCGCCGTGGCCACCGGCGGATGGTCGGAGATGGTGGCGGTGCCCATCGACATCGTCACCACCATGCAGGCGGCGCAGGCCAAGAGCCTGGCGGAGAACGGTCGGATGATGACGAGCGGAGAACTCTTCGGCGAGCTGGGGTGGGCCCTCGGCACCGAAGCGGTGTACGAGGCGGGCGGACACCTCGTCGCCGGTGGTCTGGGACGGCTCGCCGGGAGCGCCGACGAGGTGGCCGAGGCGGGGATGCGTCAGGCCGACGAGGTGGCGGAGACGGCGGCGCGGCGCGGCGACGACCTCATCCCGCTGCCCCCGAAGGGCAACGAGGGTCTGCGCACCCTCACCCCCGGCCAGCCCATCCCGCCGGGGATGGTCGATCAGACCGGCCTCACCCGCGAGCACCTCGACCGTCTTGCCGACTACGCCCGGCGCGAGCAGCTGCAGGTGAGTGCCCGCACCACCAATCCCTACTCGGCGCGCCACATCGCCGACGGCACCGCCATCCCCAAGCCGCTCGAGATCAAGGCGAAGACGGTGGGCGACATCGACGTGCTCCTCGGCGCCAACCCCGATCACCGCGGCACCGTGGGGCTCTTCGAACCGACGATGCCGTCGTCGGCCTCGCTCGACCGGATGACCCCGGAGTTGCGTCAGGCGGTGGAGAACCGGTACTCGAGCCGGCTCAAGGAGTACACCGAGAACCTCACCACCTATCAGAACCTGCCCAACACCCGGGTGCAGGGCGGGCAGGTGCAGACCCTGGTCGATGGGAAGTGGAAGAACTACGCCGGCGACAAGGATCTGGTGCACATCCGTGATGCCGCCGGCAACCGCATCTCCGGACCCCGCTACGACGAGATCGTCGCCGACATGCGACGCCAGGGGCTCATCGAACACGGTGGCGAGGTGCGGGTGATCAGCGACGTCACCGCCCACTACCCACCCGGATCACCCGAGTGGATGGAGGCGATGCGTAAGGCGTCCAACCTGCGCGAGAGCCTGGAGAACGCCCATCTCACCGGCGAGGAGGTCATCGTCACCATGACCCCCGACGGCACCCTGGTGCGCGGCGAGGAACTCGACGAACTGCTGTGGTGGTGAACCGATGATCGACTCCGCCTTCACCGTCACCCGGGCCGACCTGATGGCGGCCTTTGCCGCCGCCGGGATCACCCCCACGGTCGGGCCGCTCGCCGGGCCGGTCTCCGCCGGAACACCGGGAGTCACGGCGCCGCGTGCGGCGCTCGACCGCCGCCTGCTCGAGGTGCTCGCCAACCCGGCGCGGATCTTTACCGCCACCACCGTCACCGCGGGTGTCGACGGCGTCGGCATCACCCGGATCCTCGCCCCCGCCAACGGTGGTCCCTACGTGGCGGTGGCGTCCGCCACGGACGGCTGGTCGATCGCCCCGATCGACTCCGCCGCCGAGGCCGCCGTGGTGCTGGCCTCCCATCTCGGCCTGGCGGTCCCGGCACCCCGGGGACGCGCCGCCACCCTCGATGCCGGTGCGTGGTCGCTGCTCGTCGCCCTGGCCGACCATCCCGAAGCTCGCTCGGCCGCCGGGCTGAAGCGCGGCCTGGGCAAGACCCGCGGTCCGGTGGCCCAACTCGCCGGTGTCGTCGGCCCCGTCGATCCGGCATTCCCGGCCGATCCCGCGGCGGCGTTGCGCACCCTGGCCATCGCCGGGGTGGTCGCCATGCGTGACGACACCATTGCCCTCACCACCCAGGGAACCGAGGTGGTGGCGGCGCTCTCCGGATACGCCGTGGCGGGAAGCCTCACCGTCGACCATGTCGTCGGCGGCGTCACCCGTCGGGTCGGCTTCACCACCTATCTGCGCTCGGCGAGTCGGTTGTTCGTCGGATCGTGGAGTGCTCCAGGAGGCGTACCCACCGTTGCCCTCGGCGAACCCGGGGCGACCCTGGCCGCGGCGGCCCTCGCCACCCAGATGGCCACGGCGGTGTCGGCCGGCGCCGCCCCCGTTGCCGCGGTCCCGGGCAAGAAGCGCCGCGCCGACCGGGGCGCCGACACCGCTGGTAGCGTCTCCGCGGTGACGACCGTACCGCCGCCCCCGCCGCCATCACCCCCCGCATCGCCAGCAGGGATGCCGCCCCCACCGGCACCGCCGTCGGCACCACGCCCGGCGTGGTTCAACCTCGCCCTCGGCGGCGGTGCCATCGCCGTGGTGGCGCTGGTGCTCTTCGTGAGCGGTGCCTTCGAGAGCGACGATCCCGAAGCCGCCACCACCTCCACCACCGTGGCCGCGACGACCGCGGCAACCACCACCACCGCGGCCACCACCACCACGGTCGCCCC
>CAYYIA010000230.1:0-3453 GCA_964471875.1 uncultured Acidimicrobiia bacterium | reverse complement strand
CGGCCGCCATGCCGGCGCAGTCGCCGACGTTGTCGCCGACGTTGTCGGCGATCGTGGCCGGGTTGCGGGCGTCATCCTCGGGGATGCCCGCTTCGACCTTGCCCACGAGGTCGGCACCGACGTCGGCGGCCTTGGTGAAGATGCCGCCACCCACCCGGAGGAACAGGGCCAGGAGCGACCCGCCGAAGCCGAAACCGATGAGGATCGCGGAGGAGGTGTTCTGGAACACCATGATGATCACGGTCGCCCCGAGGAGGCCCAGGCCGACGCAGAACATGCCAGCCACGCCTCCGGTGCGGAAGGCCACCTTGAGGGCGGCGGCCATCGATCCGCTTCGCGCCGCCGCCGCAGTCCGAACGTTGCCGCGTACCGCCAGCGACATCCCGATGAATCCGGTGAGCCCCGACATGAGGCACCCGGCCAGGAACGCCACGGTGCGGAAGAGGCCGGAGGAGAAGAAGGAGAGCGCCTCGGATCCGTCGGGCTTGTCCACTGCGGTCGAGGTGACGAACACCACGACGATGAGCGGGACGAGGATCAGGGCGATGGTCTTGAACTGCCGCCGAAGGTAGGCCATGGCGCCCTCCTGGATGGCGCCGGCGATCTCCTGCATCTTCTCGGTTCCGGCATCGGCAGCGAGAACGCCTCGCGACAGCACGAAGCCGGCGATGATCGCCCCGACGGCCGTCGCCGCCGCCGCGATGAGCCAGAACCACTCGGTGCTGCCGAGGGTGAACTCCTGAAACCCACCTTCGCTGTAGAAGTACCTCACCGTGACTCCTCGCCGTCAGCCGTTACGCGGGGGGAAGGGTAGACGAGCGAGGCGAGGCGCCAGGCACGGTGTCAGGTGTCAGGTATCAGGTATCAGGCAAGAGCCGCGCCTGCCACCTGCCGTATGGCGGCTTTACGCCGGCCGGACGGCTGCCAGGAACGTCTGAATCAAGTCGAACAGTGCCTGCGGGGCGTCGGCGGCGTCGAGGGTGGTGACGGTGTGGGTGACCCCGCCCCGGGTCAGCGTCACCTCGTAGAGGAACCGGTCACAGCAGAGGTCGTCGGGCAGGTACTCGTCGTCGAGGTCGAAGAAGTCCGCGGCGTCGGCCGCGGCCTCGAGATCGGCCCACTCGTCGGCGTCGATGGCGCCGACGTAGCCGTCGGGGCCGAGCACGGTGCCATCCGACTCGAGCACCCAGGTCTCGTCGCGACCCTCGAAACCACCGCTGAGGTGGATGCTCCCCGACACCCCGGTGACCACCGTGGTGGTGGTTCCCCCGGCGTCATCGTCGCCACAGGCGGCCACCAGCAAGGTCAGGACAATGAGGGAGGCAAGAGCGCGGTTCATGCGGTTTTGACGAGGGAAGGGCGCAACGAGTTCCCGGGAGAGGGGGCAGGGGGCAGGGGGCATCGATTCACCACGCGCGGCCAGGGGGGAAGCCCCGCTCCCGGCTTCGCCGTACTCCCCCCCAACGGGGGGAGAAAGGGGTAACGGGTAACGGGCAACGGGACTCACCACTTGAACGCTCCCCACTTCAGGGCGGGCTGCGCGCTGTTGGCCTCCCACCGCCCATCGTTGCGGTACGCCCAGTACTCGAAGGGGTTGTCGTAGTAGGCAGCCGTCTCGACCAGCTTGCCGATTCGCACCTTCGCCACGCGACGCTTGCGCGAGAAGGCGCCGTAGACCGCACCCACGATCATGCCGAGAAGACCCCAGACCACGTAGACCAGAGGGTGCAGCGGGCCGAACCAGCGCTGTTGCCACACGTGCAGCCCCTCGTGGCGCTCGATCAGGTTGCGATGGTTGGCGATGTCGTCACCGCGCCCGCAGGTCGCATTGCTGATCACCGCTCCTTGGGTGTTGGCAAAGCCGCGCTTCAGGGCGAAGCCACGGGCGAAGGTGTGACGGTTGCGCCGAACGCTGAACTCCTCGCTGAACCCGCTGCGCCGGTTGAGAAGGTTGGCGCCGTTGATCAGCACCCCGAGGGTCGTGCTGATCAACGCCCACGAGGAGTCGAGCACGAACGCCGCCCACCCCCCGAGCGTCTTCCAGGCATAGATACGCCTTGCTCCGCCGAACAATCCGTTCAGGCCGGCCGGCACCGCGGCCGCAGCCGCCAGGGGCGTCGGCGCCCCGAGCAGGTCGACCGCGAAGAAGGCGATGGTGGCGCCGGCGGCGGCGGTGAGCAGGGCTTCGATGGCGCGCGAGAGCTGGGTCATACCCCAACGCTACCCGCGGTGGTTACACCGGTTCCAGCCGCGGGTACTCGAGATCCCACATCTGATCGTCGAGCGCCGCCTCGATGGCGGAGTCGCCCATCACCTTCCCCACTCCCTCGTCACGGGCCGTCCGGGCCACCGCCGCGGCGATGTGCCGACTGATCGGACGAAGCTCTTCGATCGGCGGGTAGAGCGACCCACGGGCGAGGTCTTCGTCGGATACCAGATCGGCGAGTGTCACCGCCGCCGCCGAGAACATTGCATCCGTCACCTTGCGGGCACCAGACACGATCGCACCCATCCCGATCCCCGGAAACACGTACACGTTGTTGCACTGCGACACCGGGATGATGAGGTCGCCGTATTCGACAGGCTCGAACGGGCTACCCGTGGCGATCAGTGCCTTCCCCTGCGTGCAGGTGATGATCTCCGACGGGACTCCCTCGGTCTTGCTCGTCGGATTCGACAGCGCCATCACCACGGGACGATCCACATGGCGAGCCATCGCTCCGATCACGGCCTCGTCGAAGACTCGTGGCTGACCCGTGGTGCCAATCAGCACCGTCGGGCGGAAGGCATCGACGAATCCCACCAGATCGGTCGGCTCCCCGGTGTTGGGGCGGGCGAACTCGATCTTGTGATCCTCGAGGTCGGGACGATCGAGCGTCACCAGCCCCGCCGTGTCGAACATCGCCAGGTAGTGGCTGGGATCGGTCGTCCCGCCCGCCGCCTCCACAAGGTGGCGAATCTGGCGGGAGATGCCGACACCGGCGGCCCCGGCACCCACCATCAAGACCCGCTGATCGGTGATCTTCGTTCCCGTGGCTCGACCCGCGGCGAGCAACCCCGCCGCCACGACCACCCCGGTGCCCTGGATATCGTCGTTGAACGAGGGAAGCACGTTGCGATACCGGTCGAGCAACCGGAACGCATTGGCCTTCTTGAAGTCCTCCCATTGGAGGAGCGCATCGGGCCAGCGCCGTCGCACCGCCCCCACGAACTCCTCGATCAACTCGTCATAGGCGCGCCCACGGAGTCGAGGATGCGGCCAGCCGACGTAGAGCGGATCGTCGAGGAGAGCCTTGTTGTCGGTGCCGACATCGAGACTTACCGGGAGGGTGAACGCCGGATGGATTCCCGCACCCAGCGTGTACAGCGCCAGCTTGCCGACCGGGATCACCATGCCCCCCGCGCCCTGGTCGCCGAGGCCGAGGATGCGCTCGTTGTCGGTCACCACGATCA
>CAYYIA010000229.1:0-3466 GCA_964471875.1 uncultured Acidimicrobiia bacterium | reverse complement strand
CCGCAGCCATCCTTGATGCCCTTCCCGACTGATTCCGTCCCTACGATTGAGCGACGCGTGCCGGAGAGGGAGACCATGAACAAGCGTGCGGTGGCAATTGCCGTCCTGCTGGTGGGGGCGCTCGGAGCCTGTGGCGACGACGACGCCGTGTCGGGTGGCGGGTTCTCCGCCACCACGCGGAGCCGGTACATGGAAGGCTGCACGGCCTCCCAGACGGAAGAGTTCTGTGCGTGCACCCTCAACGAACTCGAGGAGCGGTTCACCGAAGAGGAGTTCATCCGCTTCGCCATCGAGGCCACCGAGGAGCCGCCGCAGGAGCTGATCGAGGTCAGCATCACCTGCATCTCCGAAGCCGACCTCGGGAGCTGATCGCCCCGATCGGATCCGCCCCCGCCCGACCGGCCTGGGGCTCGGTGGCTACGGTCGTCGTAACCTCGATACTCATGCCGCGATCGCGCTCCATCGCCACGGTTCTCCTGGTCCTCGGGGTGGCGGCGTGTTCCGGCACTGCAGCGCCGACGACCACGCCGACGACTCTTGCCACCACCACCACCACCACCACCACCACCACGGTGGCCACGACGACCACGACGACCACCATCCCGCCTCCCACCACGACCACCACCGTGCCCGGACCCTTGGCGCTTCCCGAGCCATTCGATCCGATGGGAGCCACGATCCCGGAACTCCAGGTGGCAATGGCCGAGGGTCGCCTCACCGCGGTGTCACTGGTCCGTTTCTACCTGAACCGGATAGCCGATCACGACGACGCGCTGGCAGCCATGCTCTACGTGAACCCGAACGCCATCATCGAAGCGGCTCTCCTCGATCGGGAGCGACGCGCCGGGGTGGTCCGGGGACCGCTCCACGGCATCCCCATCGTGCTCAAAGACAACATCGGCACGGTGGACATGCCGACCACCGCAGGTTCCGCAGCGCTCGCCGGATTCATCCCCAACGCGGATGCCACCCAGGTGGTCTGGCTACGCGCCGCCGGCGCCATCATCCTGGGCAAGACCAACCTCCACGAGTTCGCCCGCGACATCACCACGGTGTCGTCGCTCGGGGGCCAGACCCGCAACCCCTACGACACCGACCGGAATCCAGGCGGATCGAGTGGTGGCACCGGGGCAGCACTGGCCGCCGAGTTCGCTTCCGCCGGACTCGGCACCGACACGTGCGGTTCGATTCGCATCCCCTCCGCCTTCAACCATCTCTACGGCCTGCGCCCCACCATCGGCCTCACCCCGGTCGATGGGGTCATTCCCCTCACCTACACCGAGGACACCGTGGGACCCATGGCGCGGTCGGTCATCGATCTGGCGATCGTGCTCGACGCCACCAGCGACGGGGGCACCCGATATGCCACGGCCGCCTCGGAGGGTTCGCTCGAGGGAGTGCGCATCGGGGTGCTCGACGTGCTCTTCTCCGGGTCGGATCCGGCGGTGAGCGCCGCGGTACGCCAAGCACTGGGGCTCCTGGCCGACAACGGCGCCGAGGTGGTGCCGGCTTCGATCCCGGGCTTCGACCAGCTGCGCGGCGACGCGGCATCGGTGTTCCTTCGGGAGTGGCGCTTCGCCTTCGACGCGTACCTCGCCTCCCAGCCCGACGCACCGGTGAGCTCGCTCGCCGCCATCCTCGCCTCGGGTGACTACCACCCCAGCCTCACCGGGCAGCTGGAGCGAGCCGTGACGGCATCGATCGACACGGCCGAGTACCAGGCGGCACTCGCCCGGCGCGACATCGTGCGCGACGCCATCGAGACCTACCTGGCACACAACGATCTCGACGCCCTCGCCTACCCGACGATGACGCAACCCCCGGCTCCAATCGGCACGACGCAGCGGGGAAACAATTGCGGCACCGCGTCGGTGGGCGGCCTCCCCGCGCTGGTGGTTCCCGCCGGCTTCACCCCGGAGGGCCTTCCCGTTGGTCTCGAGCTGATGGGCGCAAGCCTCAGTGAGGAGACGTTGATCGGGATCGCTGCTGGATACGAGCGAGTGGCGCCACCGCGGGTGCCGCCGGGGCTGTGAGGCGCGCGGCGCGCGAAAAGCTCCAACTCCCGCAGCTTGCCCCTTCGCGCCGGCGGCACTACAACCCAGTCCGCGGGCCTTCATCGGCCTTCTTCCCCGCCGTTTGGGACGTGGTTGCCGGCCCTCACGAGACTGCTTGACGGCGACCCACGGGTGTAATTACACTCGTGTGTTACCGCAAGAAGTTGTGGTGGGATCACCGCAGACCACTACATCTTGTGGCTGTGGACAACACACCGCCAACAGCCGTGTTGTCCACACCATGACAGGACGCCAGAGGCGTCGGGGAACGAACGGAGGACGCAATGGGCGACGGACTGCGCATCACTCGGTACTTCACCACCGTCGGCCAGGACCCACTCGATTCGGTGCCGTGGAGCCGCCGCGACTCCCGCATCACCAACCCCGACGGTTCGGTGGTCTTCGAGATGCTCGATGCCGAGATCCCGGCGACGTGGTCGCAGGTGGCTGCCGACATCATGGTGTCGAAGTACTTCCGCAAGGCCGGCGTCCCCCAGCAGCAGCCCGACGGCACGTGGGAGACCGATGCCGATGGCCAGCCCGTCCTCGGTGCCGAGCGCAGCGCCCGCCAGGTGATCACGCGCCTCTCTGCCACCTGGCGCGCCTGGGGTGAGCGGTACGGCTACTTCGCCACGCCGGCCGATGCCCAGGCGTTCGAGGACGAGTTGAGCTACATGCTCGTCAACCAGATCGCGGCCCCCAACAGCCCGCAGTGGTTCAACACCGGCCTCAACCACATGTACGGCCTCACCGGACCCAGCCAGGGCTTTTGGTACATCGACGACGAGACCCGCGAACTCCTCCCCTCGACGGACTCGTACACCCGCCCGGCGCCCCATGCGTGTTTCATCCAGTCGGTCCACGACGACCTCGTCAACGAGGGCGGAATCATGGATCTCTGGACTCGCGAGGCCCGCCTCTTCAAGTTCGGTTCGGGCACCGGCACCAACTTCTCCAGCCTGCGCGCCGAAGGCGAACCCCTTTCGGGAGGAGGACGCTCCTCCGGCATCATGTCGTTCCTGAAGATCGGCGACCGCGCCGCCGGGGCCATCAAGTCGGGTGGCACCACCCGCCGCGCCGCCAAGATGGTCATCCTCGACGTCGACCACCCCGACATCGAGGAGTTCATCGACTGGAAGAAGGTCGAGGAGGACAAGGTGCGGGCGCTCATCGCCGCCGGGTACTCCTCCGACTTCAACGGCGATGCCTACCAGACCGTGTCGGGGCAGAACTCGAACAACTCCGTTCGGGTCAACGAGGCGTTCCTGCGCGCCGTCGCCGAGGACGCCGATTGGCAGCTCACCGGCCGCACCACCGGCAAGGTGATGCGGACGGTGAAGGCACGCGACCTGTGGCGCCGCATCGCCGATGCCGCCTGGGCCTGCGCCGATCCCGGCATCCAATTCGACACG
>CAYYIA010000228.1:0-3468 GCA_964471875.1 uncultured Acidimicrobiia bacterium | reverse complement strand
TTTCCTCCCCCGTAGGGGGAGGTGGCACGAAGTGCCGGAGGGGGCTTCCCCGTCTGGCGCGATCACACAGGGACGCCCAAGCACAGCGAGGACCTTCGGACTGGACCGCTAGTGCCCGTGCGGGTCCTTGCCCGTGCTCCCCGTCTTGCGCATCCGCTTGGTCTTCGCCTCGCTGGCGACGATGGCGATGATGAGGATCACCGTGATGATCCCCAGCGACAGGTACGTGTCGACGTGCACCCACAGCGCCAGGGTCATCTTCAGGCCGACGAAGACCAGGATGGCGCCGAGACCGTGGGAGAGGTAGTGGAAGCGTCCCCGCGCCGTGGCGAGCAGGAAGTACATCGCCCGCAGGCCGAGGATGGCGAAGGCGTTCGAGGCGAAGACCAGATACGGCTCCTGTGACACCGCCAGGATCGCCGGCACCGAGTCCACGGCGAACACGACGTCGGTCAACTCCACCACCACCAACGCGGCGAGCAACGGGGTGGCGGCGCGACGGCCGGTCATCTTTGTGAGGAAACGGTGCCCGTCGTACTCCTTGGTCACCGGGATGAACCGTTTCACGAACGCCATCATCTTTTCCGCGCCCGACCCCTCCTCGGCGCGGTGCAGGTACACCTTGATGCCGGTGTACACCAGGAACACTCCGAAGAGGATCATCACCCACTCGAAGCGGCTCACCAGGGCGGTGCCGCCACCGATGAAGAGGGCGCGCAGCACCAGGGCGCCGAAGATGCCCCAGAAGAGCACCCTGTGCTGGAACTTCAGCGGGATGCCGAGCGACGAGAACACCAGTGCCCACACGAACACGTTGTCGAACGACAGCGCCCGCTCGATGAGGTAGCCGGAGGTGTATTCGCCGAACGCCTGGCTCCCGAAGTGGAAGGCGATGTAGCCGCCAAAGGCGAACCCGATGAGGATCCACACCGTGGTCTCGATGACGGCTTCCTTGCCGCTGGGGGCATGGTCGTCGCGGTGCCGGTACAGGTCGATGGCGATGAGCAGCACGATGATCCCGAGCAGCAACCCCCAATCGAAGAACCGCTCTTCGATGGAGACGAACTGGTCGCGAGCAGTCTCGAGGAAGAGCATTGAGGGGATGATACGGAGGCTTGTGAGGGAGGCCACCTCGCGGATTGGCGGGGATCGCAGAAGGCAGAGAGCAGACAGCAGACACCAGAAGGACCTGCCATCTGCCATCTGCCATCTGCCATCCCTTCCCCCGATACCATTCCCTCCTCGCCGTCAGAGGAGCTCCCCATCCCCACCGTCATCACCGGGTTTGCTCGTACCGCCATTGGGCGGTTCGGCGGAGCATTCCGTCCCATGGCCGCGGTGGACCTGGGCGGGGTGGCCATCGCCGCTGCCCTGGCCCGTTCCGGGGTGAGCGCTTCCCAAATCGACGAGGTCCTCTTCGGCCACGTCATACAGGCCGGGGCCGGTCAGATCACCTCGCGCCAGGCCGCGGTGCGCGGCGGCATCCCCATGACCGTGCCCTCGACCACCATCAACAAGGTGTGCCTCTCCGGCATGACTGCGATAGCGCTCGCCGACAAGGACATCCGTCTCGGCGAGGCCACCTTCGTCGTCGCTGGCGGGATGGAGTCGATGAGCAACGCCCCGTACGTCGCTCCCGACGCCCGCTGGGGGGCGCGCATCGGCAATGCCACCCTGATCGACGCCATGAACCACGACGGCCTGTGGTGCGCGTTCGACAACTGCACGATGGGCGAGTCGTCGGACCGCACCAACCGCACCCTGGGCATCTCGCGCCAGGAGCAGGACGAGTGGTCGGCCGAGAGCCATCGCCGCGCCGCCGCCGCCACCGCGTCGGGACACTTCGCCAAGGAGATCGCCCCCACCGCGGTGCCGCAGCGCAAGGGTGATCCGGTGATGGTCACCGCCGACGAGGGCATCCGCACCGACACCACCGCCGCCTCGCTCGGCGCCCTCAAACCCGCCTTCCAGTCCGATGGCACCATCACCGCCGGCAACGCCTCGCAGATCTCCGACGGCGCCGCCGCCCTCGTGCTCGCCAACGCCGAAGCCGCCGCGGCCGCCGGCTTCCCGGTCGTCGCCACCATCCGTGGCTACGGCCAGGTGGGTGGACCCGACGCCTCACTGCACGATCGTCCCGCCGAGGCGATGCGCATCGCACTGAAGCGCGCCGGGATGAGCCCGAGAGACCTCGACCTCGTGGAGGTCAACGAGGCCTTCGCCGCCGTGGCACTGTGGTCGGCGCGGTCGCTCGACCTCGACGCCTCCAAGGTCAACGTCAACGGTGGCGCCGTCGCCCTGGGTCATCCCCTTGGCGCCACCGGCGCCCGCATCGTGGTCACCCTGATCAACGCCCTGCAGGCCCGCGGTGGTGGCATCGGTGCTGCGGCGTTGTGTGGCGGCGGCGGCCAGGGCGATGCCCTCATCGTCGAGGTCGCCGGGTGATCGACTCGAGTCGCAACCTCGCCCTCGAACTGTCCCGGGTCACCGAGGCGGCGGCAATCGCCGCCGGGCGCTTCCAGGGACGCGGCGACAAGCACGCCGTCGACCATGCTGCGGTCGAGGCCATGCGCGCCGTCCTGCCGACCATCGACGCCGACGGCATCGTCGTCATCGGCGAGGGCGAGAAGGACGACGCCCCGATGCTGCACAACGGCGAGCGCGTCGGCAACGGCAACCCGCCACTCGTCGATGTCGCCGTCGATCCCGTGGATGGCACCCGCCTCACCGCCGAGGGGCAACCCGGCGCCATGGCGGTGATGGCGCTCTCCACCCGCGGCTCGATGCTGGCCCCGGGACGCCTGGTCTACATGGACAAGATCGCCGTCGGCGAGGAGGCCAGGGGGGCGATCGACCTCGACGCCCCCATCGCGGACAACCTCACCAGGGTGGCCCGGGCCCTGGACAAGGACGTCGACGATCTCACCGCCATCATCTTGGACCGTCCCCGCAATCGGCCGCACATCGAGGCAGTGCGCGCCGCCGGTGCCCGCATTCGCCTGATCCGTGACGGCGACATCTCCGCCGCCATCGCCACCGCGGTGCCCGAAAGCGGCATCGACATCCTGCTCGGCATCGGGGGATCGCCCGAGGCGGTGACCGCGGCGTGTGCTCTGCACTGTCTCGGCGGAGAGATGCAGGCCCGTTTGTGGCCGCGCGACGAGGCGGAACGCCAGTACGCCCGCGAAGAGGGACTCGACCTCGAAGGGATCATCGGCCTGCGCGGCCTGGTGGATTCCGACGACGTCTTCTTTGCCGCCACCGGGGTTACCACCGGCGAGTTGCTCGACGGGGTCCGCTACACCGCCGACGGCGCCGAGACCCACACGGTGGTGATGCGCTCCCGTACCGGGACCGTGCGGTTCATCCGGGCAACCCACCGCTTCGACCGGTGAGCGACTCCAGCCAGGCGTCGTAGGCGGGGGCCACCTGCCGCCAATCGAAGCCGGCCGTGGTGCCCCGCATCAT
>CAYYIA010000227.1:0-3483 GCA_964471875.1 uncultured Acidimicrobiia bacterium | reverse complement strand
TCATGGATCCGGCCCTGGTGATCGGGCGTGATCCACAGACCGCGGCCCCGTCGGAAGAGGTGGCTGAACGACAGCGCGGCCTGGCCGACGGTCGGGGTGTAGACGATGGGGATCAACTCGCGGATGTGGGACGCAAGCACCTGATAGAAAAGCGTCTCGTTGCGGTCCTGCAGCGCCACCATCCCGATGTACTTCTCCAGCGAGTTGGCCCCCTTGTCCGAGATGTGCTCGAAGGCGCGACTCACCTGGGTGTCGCGGTCGGTGATCTCGGTGGGAAGCAGTCCTTCGAGGGCGAACAGCTCCCGCTCCTCGTGGGTGAAGGCGGTGCCCTTGTTGAGCAGCGAGTCCGCGAGCACCGCAGCGCCCCGCTTCCACACGCCACGCATCACCCAGTGGCCGTCCTGGCCGCGCTCGATCTGGTACTTCATGGTCTCCTCACGCGTCGATCCATCCGTAAGCGTGCGCTTCGGAGGGCGGCAAGGCCAGGGGCGGAAGGCCCGTGGGCAGTCACCAGATGCCAGAGGCCAGAAACCGAGGTCAGAAGGCCCGGCGCCGGGTGCTGGGTGCCTGGTTCCGGATTCGAAGCGGGGAGGGCTGGCTTCGACGACGGGAGTAGGCCGGACCCGAGCGAAGTGACCGACAGAGGGCAACCCGGCGCCAACGGGACACGTAGCTCTTAGAAGGGGCCCGGGTGGCCGATCAGCCAGGAGGCGCAACCGCCGCTCGGAGTGCCGCGGTCCGTTGCGCCCGCTTCGCCCATGCTGATCACACCGCCGGCATTGCAGTCATCGAAGCCGCTCAGTGTCACCTCGTTCGCGACGTCTTCGCCCGGAGCGTAATGCACCCCGAACTTGACGCTGTACGAGTCGCGGCTCAGGGTCCACGTCCCGGTGCACCACGGTCCGGGATCCGACGACGTTTCCGAACAACGCGGTGTCGCCGGGGTCGGGATCCACATGCGGATCGGCTCATCCTCCCGGAAGGCGGGATTCCTGTGGTAGATCTGGAGAAACACGCTTGCCGGCTGTTCGAGTCCCTGAAGGGTGCAGACGGGATAGAGCATCGAGCGGCTCTGGCCGAATTCCCAGACATCTTCGTCCGGCATCTGGAACCAGTCCGGGTACTCCCTGCAGAGTGATGGGCCTTCCACCGTATAGGGTCGACCCGCCACCAACCGCCTTGCCGTGAACCAAAGTGTCACCACCATTGGTCGATAACGGTCGGGGGCGACAATGCGACGTTGCTCCCGCTCGTCGACAGTGATCGAGTTCGGATTGAAGGCAAGGCTATCGGCCGTCGACACCCACCACACGCAGAGGAGGTAGCCGTAGCCCTCCTCGAGGCTCACCGACCAGTACTCGTAGGCGTCATACGCCGGGTCATGCGTGCCGATCACCTCACCGATGTCCTCTCGATATCGGTACCCGCCGAACGAGGGAGCGGCGACCACGGTGGAGGGATCGGCGAGCGTGGCGGCCTCGATGTCCGAACACGACAGCCCTTCGCTCCGGTAGAGAGCCCGTACCACCGACCGCTGCTCCGGCTCGGAGGTCACCGGCACCCCGATGAGCAGCTCCCAGTCGGAGCGAGCGCTGATCCACACCGGCGGCCGTGTGCCGCCCACATCGACGACGGTGGAGAAGGTGTCGGTGCCTCCCTCGAATCCGATGCCCAGCACCTCGACCTGATAGAACGAATCGCCGGGCTGCGCGTGAAGCGTCCAGCAGTGGTGGACACCGCCTTCGAGCGGAGTCTCCCCGCGCTCCGCTGCCGCCCGGAACTCGCGAAAGGCCGGTCCACCAGGGTCCGCCTCGATCACGACCGACTGTGCCGATGCCGGCCGACCGACCGGGTAGTAGGTGATGTCCAGCCGCGCCGGCTGGTTGGCTACAACCAGGACGGGGTAAGCACCATCACCCACGAGCGAGGGGCGGCACTTCCACAGACTGTCCGGAAGGCTGCTCACGGAGTATATGTCGAAGTCCCCCGGGGAAGCACCCGGGGCCAGAACGGTACCTCCGACGCCAAAAGGACAGCCTGCAGCCCCATCGGAGCACGCATCGATGAATCGGGTGGTGAACTCCGCATCCGCAAACGGTCGCGGTGGTTCCGGCGCCAACGCGGTGCCCTCCACCATCCACGGAAGGGCTGCTCCCGAGTCGTCGCTTACGGGGACTGCCGGTGGGGCACCTACCGGCACGAACGCGCCCGAACCGCCTCGACCTGGCGATCCGGAGTCGATGGGAATCGGCTCGACCGATGACGGTTCTCCCGCGACTTCATCGATCGTGACCACGGCGGAGTCTGGGGAATCGGTGGCGAGCGGCGCGCCGTCGACGGCAATCGCCGGGACCACCGGCATGCCGGCGTCGCTCGTGAGCCCATCCACGGCGAACGCTGCCGTCACCAGGCCCGCCGCCGAGAACACCGACGCCCCGAGCCAGAGCGAAATGCGGTTCATCCGAACGTACAGTCTTCGAGGGTCACGGTCCGAACTGCGGTGGCCCCGCGTCCCAACTCATCGATGACCCGGACGGTCACCGTGATCGTCCTGGTCTCGCCCTGGGGCACCACGTTCGGGGACTCCGCATCAAACCGGCCCAGGGTCGCCCGATAGGAACCACCCGACTCCGTCATCGCGATCGAACCCGAAACCCCACCCACTGACCACTCCATCAAGACGCTCTGCACGCCTGCCGACGCGGAGACTGCAGCCGAGATCACTGTCTTGATCGGCTGGCCGGCGATGCTCGTACAGGTCCCGGGACCCTCATCAGCGGCGTAGCCCTCCCAGATCGGATCGGCGGTCGTCGAGACAACCCCGACCGAGGGAAGAGCGACGGTGGTTGGGGTCGTCGAGTCGCCACTCGGAGCGAGAGTCGTCGACGATGATGTGGTGGTGGAGTCGCCGGCGGGTGCCGCGGTGGTCGTGGTTGCAGTATCAGCAGACACTGCACAGGCCTCGACCGGAAGGTCCACGAGAGCATCGGGGGTGACGTGGGCGGCTCGCATCCACACCCGCCCCGCTGCATCAAATGGATCCCTGACTTCAACCCAGCCCCCACCGGCGTCGCGGCCGGTGACGAACACGCGGTCGCCGCGGGCGAACCTGCCGACGACACTGCCCGAAGGACAGTCGTAGTAGGACGCCTGGTCGTACGAAGCGATGGGTGCAGGATCACCGAGAACGTCGAGCACCCCGGTCGCCGCGAGTGCGCCGCCGACGACGAGACCAGACCCGAGGGCGGCGGCGAGCACGAGCAGCGAAGTGGCCACAGCACCCGACTCGGCACGGCGCCCCAACTCACCCCCTCGCCCCGGTCAGGGAACCATAGCCACACCCACCGCCGCGGGTCGGGGTCGACCCGCCGTAAGGTACGTTGCCATCATCTGCCCTGCCATCTGGCATCTGGCATCTGGCATCTGCCACTGCCACCTGCCTCGGTCTACCCTGGGGTCATGGACTCCTTCCAGGACCAGGTC
>CAYYIA010000226.1:0-3488 GCA_964471875.1 uncultured Acidimicrobiia bacterium | reverse complement strand
CGAAAGATCACCATGTCCACCTTCTCCGGATGCTTCACCGGCGAGGGAACCCCCTGGTACCAGCGAACGGGGCGAAGACACACGTAGAGGTCCATGATCTGCCGAATCGCCACGTTGATGCTGCGGATCCCTCCCCCTACGGGTGTCGTGAGCGGTCCCTTGATCCCGACCCGGTGTTCGGTGAAGGAGTCGATGGTGGCCTGCGGCAGCCACTCACCCGTGGCATCGAATGCCTTCTGGCCGGCGAGGACCTCGACCCACTCGATCGATCGCTTGCCGGCATAGGCCTTGGCGACCGCCGCATCGAATACCCGGACCGAGGCCGCCCAAATGTCGGGACCGGTGCCGTCACCCTCGATGAACGGGATGGTCGGCCGGTCGGGAACCTGGAGACCGTGAGGTCCCATAATGATGGTGGGCATTGCGGACTCCTGGGAGTGGGGGGAGGTGATTATGGCTGCTGTCTCGAGGGGGATGGCAGACAGCAGATGGCAGATGGCAGAAGCTCGCGCGGCGCCGGTCTGCAGTCTGCTTTCTGCAATCTGCTCTCTGCTATCCCGCCGTCTCGGCGAGCATCACCGTGTTCCACAGCAGCCCGGCGATCGTCATCGGGCCGACGCCGCCGGGGACCGGTGAGACGCCGCCGGCCACTTCGATCACCTCTTCGAAGACGACATCACCTACGAGGCCGGAGTCGACACGGGTGGTGCCGACGTCGATCACCACGCCTCCCGGCTTGACGTGCTCGGCGTGGATCAGACCGGGATACCCGGCGGCCACCACCAGGATGTCGGCCTCCCGCGTGACCTCAGCCAGGTTCGGGGTGAGGGTGTGGGCCACCGACACGGTGGCATCACGGCCGCGGGCGCTCAGCATGATCGAGAGTGGGCGTCCCACCAACGACGACCTTCCGACGACAACCACCCGGGCGCCACGAGTCGGCACGTCGTGGTGATCGAGGAGCCGCAGGATCCCGGTCGGAGTGGCCGGTCGCGGCGCCGGTAGCCCAAGCACCAATCGGCCCAGGTTGTGCGGGTGGAGCCCATCGGCATCCTTGCGGGGCAGGATGCGCTCGAGCACCGGCGCTGGGTCGAGGTGGGCCGGGAGCGGCAACTGCACGAGAAAGGCATCGACCTCCGGATCGCGGTTGAGTTCGTCGACAAAGGCTTCTACTTCGTGCTGGGCGGCAGTGGCCGCAAGCCGGTGGTCGTAGGAACGGATCCCTGCCTCCACAGCCTTGCGATGCTTGATGCGGACATAGGCCTCGGAGGCGGGATCGTCACCCACCAGCAAGGTGGCCAGCCCGACCCGCTTGCCCACATCGGCGAGCGCCCCCACCCGCCCCGCCGCCTCGGCGCGGAGCACGGCTCCCGCCTCGACGCCAGAGAGGACGCGGCCGGGGGGCGTGGGAGTAGCCATAGTTGCGAGTGTATGAGGCCGCTGCCCGCTTCCGGCTTCCCGCTTCCCGCCAGAACGCTTGGTAGGTGTCTCGCAGGACTCTGGCGGGCCGCGGGCAGCGGGCAGCGCTAAGCCCCCCGCGCTAGATCCCGAGTGATCGAGACAAAGGCTTCAGCGCCGCCGCGCCACGTAGATGTCGGCTTCGATGATGCGGCCGTCGACCACGAAGTGATGTACGAAGTACAGGTTGCCGGCTGCATCGAGGGTGGGTTCGCCGGCGAAACGCGACACCACCAGCTCCGGTTCCGACCACTCGCCATCGATCGCCAGGGATCGGAAGATCGCCGGCGCCCCCTGGTGGGTGCGGGTGAACCACAGCTCGGAGCCATCCGGACTCAGATACGGCCAGCCCTCGCGCTCGGCGGTGTTGACCGCGGTCAGGGCAATGGGCTCTGTCCATTCCTCGCCCACCAGGCGCGTCACCCAGATGTCGAAGTCACCCTCACCCCCGGGTCGCGGCGAGTGGAAGTACAGCTCGGTGCCATCCGCCGACAGGTGGAGCTCACCGACATCGAAGTCGCGGTTCAGGGTGGCTCCGACGCTCTCGCCCGTGGTCCACTCTCCGTCGATGAGCCGTGAGGTGTAGATGTCGATGGGGCGATACCCGCCGGCGCGTGCCGAACAGAACCACATCACTCCGTCGCCGACGAACGGGCACCCGTCGAGCGACTCCGCCCCGTCGGCCACCGTGATCACTCGCTCCGGTTCTTCCCATGACCCATCGACCAGGTGCGACACCCAGATTCCCGTGACCCCATCGAACAGCTGATCCTCGGGAGCCGCCTGAGCGTCCGGGGTGAAGAAGAAGTACATGGATCCACCGTCGGGCGTCACAAACGGCGAGTCCTCGGCGCCTGCGGTGTTGATCGGCCCGTCGAGGGGTTCGGGTTCCATCCACTCGGTGCCGTGCAACACCGGCGGATAGATGTCCTCGGCAGGCTCCACCTTGGGAGCACCAGGCGGGATGGCCCCGAGGCGCGAGGCCGCGATCGGCTCGGCTGCGGTGGCGCACGCCGTGAGCATGAGGCCGACCAGAGCGCTTACGGCCACCGAGCCACGCCACGAGGGAGTCGGAGTGGTCACGCGGTCCTCACCACGTCGCGGATCATCGAGATCACGGTGCCCACCGCTCCCTGGTTGTAGCCCTCCGGGATCACGATGTCGGCATAGCGCTTCGAGGGCTCCACGAACTGCAGGTGCATCGGGCGCACCGTGTGCAGGTACTGATCACGCACCGACTCGAAGGTGCGACCCCGCTCGGTGATGTCGCGCTCCCAGCGCCGCGCCAGCCGCAGGTCGGGATCCGTGTCGACATACACCTTGAGGCCCATCAGCGCCCGTAAGTCCGGCTCGTACAACACGAGGATGCCCTCGAGGATCACCACCCGCCGCGGTTCCACCCGCACCGTCTGGTGCGACCGATTGTGAATGGTGAAGTCGTACACCGGACGGTCGATGGCATGACCGGCGAGCAGGGCCTTGAGGTGCGCCACCAACAACCCGGTTTCCATCGAGTCGGGATGGTCGTAGTTGACCTTGGCGCGCTCCTCGATGGGAAGGTCCGTCTGATCGCGGTAGTAGGCGTCCTGCTGGATCAGCGCCACGGATTCGGTGCCGATGGCTCGCACGATCGACTCGGCGATCGTCGTCTTACCCGAGCCCGAACCCCCGGCGATACCGATGATCAACGTCCCCGCCTTCGGCCACGAAGCGGATCCGGAGAACGGCATGAGCGGAGGCTAGTCAGGAGTCTTCAGTCCTCAGTCCTCAGCCGGAGACGCGTCCATGGCTCCGAACCCGCTCTGGCTGACGACTGATGACTGAAGGCTGATGACTACAGAAGCCTGGCAACCGCTTCGCCCAGCAGGGTCGGATCATCCACCACGGTCACCCCGGCTTCGCGCAGGGCGGCCTGCTTCGCCTGGGCGGTGCCCGAGGATCCGGAGATGATGGCCCCGGCATGTCCCATCTTCTTGCCGGCGGGTGCGGTGACACCGGCGATGTAGCCAACGACCGGTTTGGTGACGTGG
>CAYYIA010000225.1:0-3509 GCA_964471875.1 uncultured Acidimicrobiia bacterium | reverse complement strand
CCAGTGGGGCTTGGTCTCGCGCTCGGGGTCGTAGCGCTTGATGCGCACCTCGACCGCAAACATCTGGGGGCCTCGCAACTCGACCTTCCGCCAGCTCCAAGCCCTCGGACACACCGTCGAGGTCACCCCCGCTGCCTGAGGCCGGCAACACCGTCGGGGCTCACGCCCCGAGCGGACTCCGCCCCGCACCCCGGCCCTCCGCTGGACCACTCGGCCAGCTACAGGAGATCTTCCGGTCAGACTCGGGCGCCAGGTCGCCACACGCTCTGGCACAATCTCGCCGGCGAAGGCAGCAACCGGGAGAGGGCCACACGAGGTGACGCACCACGACTGGTTGAAGATCTTGGTGCGTGGCGCCCGGTGCCTCGACGCGGTGCCGTTCGGGCTGACCATCGTCGATCCCCGCACGGGCCAGATCGCGCACCACAATCCGGCGATGGCGGCGCTGCTCGGGCAGCCGGTCCCGGCCACGGTGGCCGACCTCGACGCGCTCGGCCTCGTGCCGGCCCGTGTCCGGCAGGAGTTCGTGGCCGTTGCTCGGTCGCTCGACGACGCGGACCGCTACGCCGTCGTCGACACCACCGTCCAGCACCCCGACGGGTCGGTGAGGGAGCTCACGGTGCACCTCGCCCACTTCCACGCGCTCCGTGGCGAAGGCTCCGTCCTGGCCATCACCGTCATGGGCTTCGACAACACCTTCGACTACCAGGATCTCGAGTGGTCCCTGAACCCGCCGGGCGAGATCCATGTCGTCTACGACCTCGACCTCGTTGCCGTCGCCGCAGATCAGCGCCACGTCGAGTATGGCATCGACCCGGCCGCGCAGATCGGCACCCAAGGGTTCCTCGTGTGCCACCCCGAGGACGCGGTGGCGGTGAGCCCCAAGGTGCGGGCGGTCGTGACCGGTGAGGCGCTCGACGCCCAGTACACGGTGCGCGTCATCGGGCCCGCGGCGGCGTGGACGACCGTGTCGGTCACGATCGCACGGTTCGTTGGAGCCGAGGACCTCCTGCTCGTCACGAATGCCCCCCGGGACCTGGCGCAAGTGCCCCTCGACCACGAGGACCTCGATGATCGGGAACGGGCCGTCGCCTGGGCTCTTCTGACCGGACGACGTCCCGCGCTGATCGCCTCGGAGCTTGGGATCTCGGTCCACACCGTCCGTCACCGGATGACCACGCTGTTCCGCAAGCTCGGCGTCGACGGCCAGGTCGAGTTGCAGCGCCGCTACCACGTCCCCCACGAACCCTCGCCGACGCCATGAGCCACGAGGACTGGCTCGCTGTCATGGTGCGGGCCACCCAGCGGCTGGAAGGGGCACCCTGGGGCGTCGCCCTCGTCGATCCGCGATCGGGGGGTATCGCCTTCGCCAACCCGGCCATGGCCGCCCTCGTCGGGGGCGAGGTGCCCAGGACCGTGGCGGAACTGGTCGACCGGGGCCTGGTCCCGTATTCCGACCGCGAGACGCTGACGGCCAAAGGGTGTTCGCTGACCCAAAGCGACACCACCATCGTCCGCACCCGTCTGGACCGGTCCTCCCGACCTGCCGAGGCGGCCACCGTCCACGTGGCCCATCTGCAGGCCGTGCGGGGTGACGGCAGTGCGGTGCTCATCGTGGCCTCGACAGATGACCTCGAGGCCACGACCGAGCGCAGCGTGCGACCAGCATCGTGGATGCTCCGCCTGATCTGCGACATCGACGGCACCGTCATCGCCGTCGATGAGCGCGCCCTCGACGAACCGATCGGCGGGCGGGGGGTCCGAGCGGTCGACGTGCTCGGTGGCCACGCGTACGTCATGACCCACCCGGCCGACGTGCCGCTGATCGCACAGATCATCCGAGCGTTGGCCGCGGGCGACATCCTCGACGCCGAGTACGTGGTGCGCGCCATCGATCCGACCGGTAGCTGGGCCAACGTGCGGGTGCAGGCCTGTCGTCTCCACGGCCCCGATCCGCTCCTACTATTGACGGTGGCGGCGCACGACCGGCAGTTGCGCACCATCGCACCCGGGTTCCTGACGACCGGCGAACTAGAGGTGGCCCGCGCGCTGTTTGCAGGCCGGCGACCGGCCCGGATCGCCGAGCTGCGCCAGGTCTCGGTCAGGACGGTCCGAAACCAGATCAACGCCCTCTACCGCAAGCTCGATGTCGCCAACGTCGGCGAACTCACCAGCCGCTTCAGCCTCCCGCTTCGTCCCGCTCCCCCGCGGGCCCGGGTCGCCCGATCCCCGCGGTTCCGCGAGTAGCGGCAGGAATTTACCTATGGACCGGCGATGGTCCACACCGCATTGTTTCCCCAGCCGGACGAGGTTTTGTTTGGTGCGCGTGTCTCAATCGTGAGCATCGACTTGGAGGGGTACACAGACATGAACTTCCCGACGGATCGAAAGGCGGTCAAGAGACCGCGGATGAGGCGGTCAGTGGTGGGCGCGGTTGCGCTGGGCGCCTCTGCACTCGTGGGCGGCCTGCTCTTCGTGCCGACTGCGGTGTCGAGTACGCCGGGCGCTTTCCACTACACGGGCGACAGTGGACCCGCGTACTGGGCAGAGATCGACCCAGCCTGGGATGCGTGCGCCGGTGCCGGCGGCGAACAGACCCCCATCAACATCGGGAGTGTCGCCGCCGATGCCTCGCTGGACGCCTTGGATCTCGATCTCCACGCGACGCCGATCGAGTTGTTGAACAACGGGCACGCGATCGAACAGGAATACGAGGCGGGCAGTTCGATTGTGGTCGGCGGCGTCACCTACGACCTCCTCCAGTTCCACTTCCACACCCTCTCCGAGCACACCGTGCGTCGGGCGCAGTATCCGATGGAGATGCACGCTGTTTTCAAGGATGCGATCTCGGGCGATCTCGTGGTGGTCGGAACCTTCTTCAAACTGGGGCCCGAGAGCGACTTCCTGGGCGAATTGATCACAGCCGGCCTTCCCGAGAAGGAAGGTGACCACACGACTGGTGGTGAGATCGATGTGTCCGATGTGTTGACGCCGACGGCGACCAGTTCCTACTACACCTACTCGGGTTCGCTGACGACGCCGCCGTGTTCGGAGATCGTCACGTGGTTCGTCTTGAAGCGGCCCGAGACCATGTCCCGCGACCAGTTCTTCGCATTCCGGGAGATCATGGGCAACAACTTCCGACCGATCCAGCCTCGGATGGGGCGTGTCGTGCTCGCCACGCCGTAACCCAGTCGGGGCCGCTGGCCCTGGATGCGTTTGGGGGACCGGGATCAGGTGAACCCGGTCCCCCGATGCGCGTCGGGCTCAGAACCACCACAGGTCCGTCCCAGCGCAGCCATCGGTGCCCGTTCCAATGCATGTTCGGGTCAGGCATGTCGCTCTCCCATCCATCGCGTAGGTTGCTCCTCTGGCGAGGATCAACCTGCAGATGGCGGAGATTCGCCACTACGGGACCTCCCCTTCCCTCCCGGCGCAGGGCGCTGTGACCTTCGCCGCCGCTACACGCGGTCGTAGAGGATGGCCCGCTTCACTTCTTCGATTGCCTG
>CAYYIA010000224.1:0-3516 GCA_964471875.1 uncultured Acidimicrobiia bacterium | reverse complement strand
AGGGCGGCGACGCCGACGGCGAGCGCCAGGGCGGTGACCTCCTCGCCATTCCACAGGAGTACTCCGGCGATGAAGGCGGCGAACGCTGCCGCCTCGGTCGTGGTGCCGGTGTCGCCGCCCCGCCCCACCATCCAGTACTCGACGACGAGCAGGGCACCAAAGGCGACCGCCGCCGCGGTGAAGCCGCCGGCGCCGTACTCGGATCCGAGGTACCCGGCTCCGGCTCCCCACGCCGAGTACAGAGAGAACGTGCGCAGACCCGCGGCCTTGTGGGACGCTTCACCCATGCCCACCTGGCGCTCCAGACCGATCAGCGCTCCGAGGACCAGCGCCAGCCCAAGCCGAAGGATGAGGTCGGGGGTGTCCACCGGGTGAGCCTATCGGCGCCCTGGAGCGGTCTCAGCCCCAGATCTCAGGTCCCTCGAGTTCCACGAAGTCCTCGTCGGGATAGCACCACGCCCACATCTCGCCGGGTTCGCGCGAGCGCGCCACGGGATGACCGGTGGTGGCGGCGTGGCGGCTGGCATGGCGGTTCTTGGACTCGTCACAGCAACCGATCTCGCCGCAGGTGAGGCAGAAGCGCAGGTGTTCCCACGTGTCACCGACAGCGAGGCACGCGGCGCAGCCACCCGGCGGCTTGGGGGCGTTGACGACCGCGGCGAGGTGTTGACAGGGTGACGGCATGGCGGTCACGACGGAGGTCCCGCCAGGGGCAGGGTGACCCGGAAGGTCGTTCGCCCGGGCACGGTGTCGACGGTGATGTCGCCACCGTGTCGGTTGACGACGATGCCGTAGGAGATGTCGAGACCGAGACCGGTGCCCTTGCCGGGGGCCTTGGTGGTGAAGAAGGAGTCGAAGATCCGGGGGACGACGTCGGGTGGGATCCCCGGTCCGTCGTCCTCGAACTCGATGACCATCGTGTCGCTCTCGGTGCGGATGCGGATGGTGATCTTCGAACCCCCACCTTCATGGATGGCGTCGACGGCGTTGTCGATGAGGTTGGTCCACACCTGATTCAGCTCGGACCCGTAGGCGGGGAGAGGTGGCACATCCTCGAACTCACGCACCACGGTGATGTCGCCGATCTTGGGGCGCATGATGAGCAGCGTGTCTTGGATCCCCCGTGCCACGTCGACCTCCTGCACCGGTGCCCGATCCAGGAATGAATAGGACTTGAGGGCGCTCACGATCTCGAACACCCGCTTCGAGCCCTCCACGATCTGGAACAACAGCTCATGCGCGGTGCCGGAGGTGACGAGGAGCGCGATCGCCCCGGGAAGATCGGCGTCGTCGATCGCGGCGAGCGCGGCGGCGTCGATCCCGGCTCCCACGAGGGCGGGCGCCGCCAGCCACGGTTCGCCCACCTCGTGCCCTTCGAGCCACGTCTCGAGCTCGGCTTCGGCGTCGCTTCGCGTGAGCGGGTCGAGGTGAGGACGCGCTCCCGGGTCGGCGACGCGGGCGAGCAGGGGTGCGATCGTCTCCGGCACGTCTCGCCCCACGGCGGCACGGGCCGTCGCATACGCTTCGACGGCGGCATCCAGCGACGCCGCGGCCCGCTGTACTGCCGATGCCGGGTTGTTGATCTCGTGAGCCAGGCCCGCGGTGAGCGTCCCCAGCTGTGCCATCTTCTCGCTCTGCAGGAGGCGGCCCTCGTTCTCCCGGCGTCGTGCCAGGAGCACCTGGAACAACGCCCGGACCGCGGTGTGACTGGTGTCGAGCAATTCATCGAGGCTGTCGCGAGAGAGGGCGATGGCCGATGCGTCCGTGCGGGCGCGGGCCGTGGCCATCCGGGGCGCATCCTCGAGCAGCGACATCTCCCCAATCACGTCGCCTTCCCGGCGCACCGTCAGCAGGACGTCACGCCCGACGCTCTGCTTGATGATCTCGATCTCGCCGGAGGTGATCACATAGGCCTCGCCACCGGGATCTCCCTCGGCAAAGAGCCTGCTCCCTCGGGTGATGTCGATCTCGCGCGCATCACGGCACAGCCGTTCGAGGTCTGTTCGCGAGAGGCCCGAGAACAGTGCCACCGTGGCGAGGCGATCGACGACGTTCATACCGTCGCCAGGTACTCGTGAACGAACGAGACGCACACCGATCCCTGGCCGACGGCCGAGGCGACGCGGCGAACGACCCCGTGGCGGACGTCGCCGGCCGCAAAGATCCCCGGAACGCTCGTCTCCATGAGGAACGGGTCGCGGGGAAGGGTCCAGGTCTCGCGGGGAATGTCCGGGCCGGTGAGGATGAACCCCTGGGGGTTGAGGGCCACCACGCCCTTCACGAGTGCGCTGTGGGGAACGGCACCGACAAAGATGAACACTCCCGACGCGGGTCGCTCCTCGGTGGTGCCATTCCGGGCCAGGGTGATCGACTCCACGCGCTTGGCCCCGCCCACCGCTTTGACCTCGGTCCCCTCGAGGACGTCGATGTTGGGGGTGTGGCGGATCTGGTCGATCAGGTACTGCGACATCTTCTCCTCGATGCGACCACGCACCACCAGGGTCACCGTGCTGCAGAACCTCGACAGCATCATCGCCCCCTGCCCGGCCGAATTGGCACCACCGATCACGAAGACCGGCTGATCCCGATAGGTTGCTGCCTCGGTGACCGCGGCTCCGTAATAGACGCCCGCCCCGAGGTGCTCGGCGTAGCCCGGCACGTCCAGCAGCCGGGTCGTCATTCCCGTGGCGAGGATGAGCGAACGCGCCGAGAGCTCGGTGCCGTCGCTCAGGCGCACCACCTTCACCTGATCCTCGACGCGAACCGACACGGCTTCGCCCGTGGTGATGATCTCGGCCCCGAGGCGCTGCGCCTGGGTGGCGGCGCGGCGTGCCAGGTCCGTGCCGGCTATGCCCTTGGGGAAGCCGAGGTAGTTCTCGATGCGCGACGAGGTTCCGGCTTGGCCACCAGTGGCTTCGCGTTCCACGAGCACGGTCCGCAGACCCTCGGAGGCGCCGTATACGCCGGCGGCGAGGCCGGCGGGACCGGCGCCGATCACGATGAGGTCATAGAAGGCTGCGGCGGCCTCGGTGTGCATTCCCACCTTGCCTGCCAGGGTCTTGCGATCGGGATGGTGGAGCACCGTGCCGTCCGGGAACAGGATCACCGGAAGGGTGGTGTCATCGCTGGCGGCGACGATGCCAGCGGCGTCGGGATCGCGCTCGATGTCGAGGAATCGATAGGGGACCTGATTGCGCGCCAGGAAGTCCTTGGCTTCGTGGGTTGCAGGCGACCATGTGGTTCCAAGCACCCGAATACCGTCGAACGGCGCCTCGGTGTTGGCCGCCCAGTCGGCGAGCAGGTCGTCGATCACCGGATAGAGGCGGTCCTCGGGCGGGTTCCACGGCTTGAGGAGGTAATGGTCCAGTCCGACCTCGTTGATGGCCTGGATGGCGGCATCGGTGTCGGCGTACGCGGTGAGCAATACCTTGCGGGCACCGGGGAAGTGGGGGGCTGCAGCAAGGAGGAACTCGGTGCCGGTCATCTCCGGCATGCGCTGGTCGGCGAGGAGCAGGG
>CAYYIA010000223.1:0-3534 GCA_964471875.1 uncultured Acidimicrobiia bacterium | reverse complement strand
AGACCGCCCGCAACCTCGTGTACACCGGCAGCATCCTCGACTACGCCGGCTTCCTAGAGCAGTGGCGGGACGCCGGCGACTTCCCCGGCGCCCGTGTCGAGACCGTCGACCCGTGAGCGCCGCTGTGCGGATCGGGCTACGGGAGCACCTTCGATGAAGGCGTGGGTGTACCACCGCTACGGCGGACCGGAGGTGCTCCGGCTCGAGGAGGTGCTGGGTCATCGGCCCAGGGTCTGATCCCAGTGGCGGTTGGCCTGTCGGCCCGGCATCTGGGTCTGGTGGAGTCCTGCGAGTCGGGTGGCGGGGCATCGCGCCGAGTCTCATGGTCGCCGACAGGCAGCAGCAGGAGCAGCAGCGGCAGCGGCAGCGAGGACGTCCTTGAGTCTTTGTCCCTCGCTGCGGGTCGCACTGGCTCGCTGCACTGCCCAGGGGCCGGCCGACCATCGGGGCAGACCTCTGCCGGTCAAGCCCGCCTCGGCTTCGGTTACCGCTCTAGAATGCGTTCTTCGATCTAGGAGGGACGGGTTGGGGTGTGCGGTGCGGCGGCTCAGCTTGTCTGCGCTGGCCGCGCTCGTCGTTGTGCTCGCCTTGGTGCTCGCCGGCGGGTGCGACGGGTCGGAAGGGTCGGACACCGGAGATGGTCCGGCGGACAGGCCATCGGATCGACTCGGTGCATTCGCCCAGGATGTCGAGGTAGCCGTTGTCTTGCTCTGAGCGGCGATCCGGTGGCGTCGGGCGCCGTGGGTGACCACCGAGCGGGCGACAGTCCGCGCGGCTCGCCAGAGAAGCCTGGCCCCCCGAAGCCGGGAGCGGAGAGGGGCCCAGCCGTCCGCGCACGGAGGGGGGATCGACTGGTCGTCAGCCTCGAGGAGGTCGGAGAAGCGGACGTCCAGGACCCTCGTCGGTCACGCTCCCGTGGCGGGTCGCGAGGACGCTACTGGTTGCTGGCGTGCGTTGCGGGGGTGCTGGGCCTGCTGGCGTGCGGGCTCGCCTGGGTGATCCTGTCCGGTGACGAGGCGGAGGTTGCCCGTTTGGAGGCGGCGGGAACCACCCGGTCAGATGCGTTCACCGATTCCGTGGCGGCCGACACCACCCGGGCCCTTGGCACTGGATCGGATCGTGATGAGAGCGCCGATGCTCGACTAACCGTGGTCGACGAGCCGTCGTGGGTGGCGTCGTTGGAGACGTTCGACCAGTCGTCGGTGACCCTCACCGAGGTGGACGAGGTCTTGCGGTTCGTGCCAGGGATCAAGGCCGGGGGGGTTGACGCCAAGACCGAGGTCTTGGACACGTCGGTGTACGGGTCGTTGGAGCCGGGTTCGTGGATGGTGTTCATCGGCCCGTTCGAGGACGAGGGCGAGACCGACGGTTACTGCGGTCGGGTGACCGAGGTGGCGCCCCACTGTGTCCCGGCGTTCGTGGACCAGTTCGGCGATGTCGAGGTCGGCGCGGTGGCGCCAGCGCCGCCTCCGGATGACGGCGGGCGGGTGCAGGTGACCGAGCCCGATCTGTATGCGGGGACCGCCGGTGCGGCGAGCTGTGACCAGGCCCGCCTGGTGGAGCAACTAGAGGGCGATGGCGTCAGGGCAAGGGCGTGGGCGGGCGTGCTTGGTATAGATCCCGTCGGCATCGAGGGGTATGTGAACGCAATGACGGCGGTGATCCTGCGGGTGGACACGATCGTGGTGAACCACGGGTTCTCCAACGGCGAGGCTCAACCGTTCACCACGGTGCTGCAGGCGGGGACGGCGGTGCTGATCGACAACAAGGGGGTGCCCCGGACCCGCTGCAGCTGTGGGGGGCCCTTGTTGCCGGCGTCGGACGCCAAGGTGCGCGAGGTGCGAAGCGGCGACTCCAGCTTCGACGGCGAGCCCTGGGAGGATTTCGACCGTTCCGACGCGGTGCAGGTGATACCGGCGGCGGAGCCGCTCGACTCGATCACCCTGGTCGACGAGGTCACCGGCAGGACCATCGATCGGCCTTTCGCCACCACCGGCGCCGAAGACCTCACCGGCAACAGTTCCGTCCCCGGCGCTGGTGCCCTGCCGGAGATCGACGGAGACGTGGGAGCCAGGATCAGCGAAGTCGACCTCGTAGCCTCGGATGCCGGATCCCGGTTGGAGAGCCTCGTCGTCGTGGGCGACACCTGGTGGGCGCTCGCTTACTCGAATGCCGGCGACGCATCCCCAAGCGAGGTCTTCCGATCCGAGGACGGGCAGGAATGGGAGCTCATCGAGGCACCGTCCGAGTCCGTTGTCGCGTCGGAGCTCGCAGCAATCGACGGCAAGCTGTATTTGTTCGGGATCGACTCCGGGGGATGGCGGATCTTCCGCTTCGACGATCCCGACTGGGGAGAGGTGGATGTCGACAGTGACCAGGGAAGGCCCCCTGACGTGATCATCGATTCCGCCGCCCAGGGCCTCGATGAGGTGGTGACCATCGGCCGTCGCCCAGCCGACGATGTTCGGGTGCCATTGCGATCCGTGGACACTTCATTCTGGGAGCAAGAAGGTGGTGACGATGGTGGGCCCCCCTTCGGCGCCCGCGGCGCGGTGGTCTCGAACCACGTGGCCGACGCGCGCGGTTATGTCGCCACCGGGTACATCTCCAACGGCGCCGGTGGGTCCGCGCCAGCGTGGTGGACGAGTGACGACGGGTTGGCTTGGAGGGTCCAGTCGTTCCCCAGCGGAACCGTGGCCTCCGACTTCATCCCGACGGCATTGCTCGCTGTCGGTGACGGTCTCCTGGTCGTGGGGAGCGAGGGCGAGGATGCCGATGCTCAAACGGTGCTGCTTCGCACACACGACCGACAGGTTTGGGACCGGTTCGAGCTCGATCAGCCCATCTCGGCCGCTGATCTCGTTGTTGTCGGGAACGACATCGTGCTCGGTGGCACCGTCACCGGCGATGACGGGTTCCCGAGACCTGTGATCGCACGGCTCGAGTTCACTCCCGGAGGGGGCGAGCCGGCCACGGTCGGGAGCCGCGTGAACGACCCTGAGTGCGTAACCCGAGAATTGGAGTTCTACGCGCCTGCTGCGAACGATCTGGTCGGGATCCTCCCCGAAGGTTCTACCGGGGGGACCGGCCAGTTCCACCAGACTCCGGGGCCCGACGTACAGGTCTGGGAGCCTGACACAGGCGGACTTCAGCACCGGTCACTCGGTGATCTCGCGGAGATGATCGAGGACAACGCGGAGTTCGTCCTTTGCGGGACGCCCGGAAATGTCATCTGGATCGAACAGCTCCCGGCTGAGTAGCCAGAGCTCACGATTACACGATTCGCTCGGCGGCGTCCGCTATCGCACTCCTCGGCTCGCGGGACGTGAGGGTTCGACGGGCCGCGAGGCGGCGCCGGTCAGGTGCGCTCGAAGCGAAGGTGCACGACCGCGTCGGAGGCGGTGTGCTCGACGCAGGTGTAGCCCGGCGGCGGTGACGACTCGGGGAAGACCCGCTCGCCGGCGCCGATGAGCATCGGCACCAGCACCACGTGCAGCTCGTCGACGAGACCGGCGCTCAGGTGCTGGCGCACCA
>CAYYIA010000222.1:0-3546 GCA_964471875.1 uncultured Acidimicrobiia bacterium | reverse complement strand
GCACATCCACGATCAGCGGTTGGCTGGGGCGCGCGGCAAGGTCGTCGACCGAGACCTCCCGGATCTCGCGCTTGGCCTGGGCCACCAGTTCGTGATAGCTCAGCGGCATCGCAGGTCCTCGGCCGCCACCACCACCGACTCTTCGATGCATTGGCCGTGGCGAATCCACCACGCCCGCACCTCGGGCGCCTCGCTCGCCAGGCCGACGATGACGTGTACCCACTCCGGATCGAGCGCCCCGGCGATGTCGGTGCGCGACGGCACCGCCGCCGAGCGGGGATGGGAGTGGAACACGCCGCCGATGTGCCACCCGTTGGCTTCGGCATCACGGACCGAAGCGAAGTGCCCATCGGGATCCACGGTGAATCGGATCGGCGACTGGTCGGCATTGCGGAGCGGATACACCCGGCGCACCACGCCTTTCATGTCCATGGCCAGCAGGCCGCATCCCTCGGCGGGTGCCGCCGCGGTCACATGGGCGATCACTTCGGTGATGAGTTCGGGAGCGAGGTGCACGCTGCGAACCTAACCCGGTCGGGGGACGATCACGGTGCGGATGTCGTCGCCAAACCCTTCGAGACGATCCATCGCCGCATTCACCGCGTCGACCTCGAGCGGGACCCGGGCGGTGATCGCCGCGCCGACGTCGATGCTGCCATCGGCCGCCATCGCCAGCACCTCGACGACCTCGCCGGCCAGGTGATCGGCCGAACCCACGATGCTGCGCTCGGCGAGCACCAGGTCGCGGAACGGGTCGAGGCCGAACTCGTCGTTGGTGATGCCCACCGCCACCGCCCGGCCGCCGGGGTCGAGCACCGCCACCGCGGTGCGCACGAGAGCCGCGATACCCACCAACTCCAGTGCCACATCGGCACCCCCGGCCGCTCGGACCGCGGCGACCACGTCCCCGCGGCCGTCGATGCCGATCGCTCCGTAGCGCTCGGCGGCGGCGAGCTTTACCGGGTTCACATCGACGGCGAGTACCCGGCTCGCTCCGAGGGCCTTCGCCACCTGCACCGCCGAGATCCCGAGGCCGCCCGCACCCAGCACCACTACGCGCTCCCCCGGCCGAATTCGGCCGCGCCGCAGGGCGTGGAGGACGGTGACCGTGGAGCACATCATCACCGCCGCCGCCTCGAAGGTGACCGCGGATGGCACCACCACCGCGTTCACCGCGGGCACGACGATCAGTTCCGCATACCCGCCCTGACGGTCGAGGCCGATCATCGCCCCTGTCTCACAGAACTGCTCTGCTCCTCGGAGGCACGCGGCGCAGTGCCCGCACGTGATCAGGTAATGGAGACACACCCGCTCTCCGATCCGCCCGGCGGCGACTCCGGACCCGGTGGCGACGATCGACCCCGCCACCTCGTGTCCCGGCACCAGCGGAACCCCGGGGATGCGGCGATGCCCGGAGCGGTAGTGGACGTCGGACCGGCAGATCCCGGCGGCCTCGACCCGCACCAGTACTTCTCCCGGCCCGGGCTCGGGGTCGGTCATGGTGACCGCGGTCAGCGGGGAGCCGACCGTGGTGATCTGCAGCGCTCGCATCCTGGTGAGGTTAGGCCCCGACGCCTAGGACACTCCGCTCGCTAGCCTGGGTCTCGTGAACGACGACGTAACCGACATCCTGTCCTCCATCACGACCCAGACGGTCACGGTGCGTGGTGCCGATGGTCATCCCCTCATCGAGGCGAAGGCGTTGCATGTCGCCGCGGTCGGGATCGCCGGCATCCTGCTCGCCCCCCGTCTCGCCGCGGCTGCTGCCATCGGAGCGCTTCTCGCCGGGGTCACCGTGTCGGTGAACACCGGCGACGATGCCCCAGCGGCAGAGCCCGTCGCCTAGAGCACACGTTCGGCGCGCGGGCGCGCCAGCAACCCGGCGACGAAGGTGGTCTGCGCCGCCAGTGCGGCGCATCCGGCGATGGCCAGCCCGACCCGGGCATCGATGGTGATCGTCACCGGCAGGATCGCCCCGAGCACCCAGGCCAACTGAAACACCGTCTCAGAACGGGTGAAGGCGGTCCCGCGCCGCTCCGGTGCCACACTCGCCTGCAGCAATCCATCGAAGGCGAACTTTGCCGTCCCCCAGGCAAGGCCCGCCGCCGCCGCCAGTGCCGCCGCCGCCGCCAGGCTGAAGAATTGCCCGGCGACGAATGCGGCCGCGGCTTCGATGGCGAGCGCGGCGACCACCATCGGCTCCTCCCGCACGAGTCGCTCCAGGGCCGGGGAGATGAACGAGGCGAGGGCGTACCCGGCACCACCGGCGGCGATCAGGGCGGCGAAGTCGAGCCCCTCGGCATCGGCGCCGCGGAACTCGAAGGCGAGCAGCAGCAGCAGGAACCCGTTGAGCAGGCGCACCCCGGCAGTGGCGAGACGGACGAGGCGCAGCGATACCAGTGGCGCCTCGGGCATCGGCGCCAACACTTCTTCCACACCAAGCTCGCGGTCGCGGCGCAACGCTTCGCGAGGGTCGGGTAGGCCGAGGCTGGCAAACCCCGACACCCCGAACGCCGCTGCGGCGATCGCCAGGGCCACCGCAGGATCGACCGCCGCCGCCGCCACTCCGAGGGGCAGCACCACCGCCCCGGTGAGGATGCCGATCCTGGCGAGCAGCGCATTCGCCGACACCAGGGCCACCGGCTGAGGTAGTGCCACCGGGAGCATCGACGACTTCGAGATCCCGAAGAGACGGGAGAACACCAGCATCGCAAAGGCGATGGGGTATAGCCACAGCGTGGTGAGGCCGAGCATCATCACCACCGCCAGCAGCATGCGCAGCACCGCCGCCACCGTGAGCACGGCCCGGTAGGCCCCGCGCAATCTGGCGAAGAGCGTCCCGAGTATCGGTGCGACCACGGCGAAGGGGGCGAGGGTGAGCCCCAGGTAGAGGGCCACGTTGCCGCGGGCGTCGGCCGTGGGCACCGAGAAGAACAGCGTTCCAGCGAGCGCCACGGTCACCAGGGTGTCGCCGGCCACGTTGGCCGACCATGACACCGCCAACTGCCGGAAGGCCGGACCATGTCCGCCAAACATGGCATCGACCCGACGCACCGCAAAGCGGGCCGTGCGATGAGCGATACCGCGGCGGGGGGGATCAGTCGTCACAAGCCCAAGGTACCGGAGAGCGTTACCCGTTACCCGTTACCCGTTACCCGTTCCGGCTGGAGCCTGGTGCCTGGAGCCTGGTGCCTATTACAGAACCGTCGCTGCCAACTCTGCCAACGGGCTCCGTACCGTCCGCTCCAGGGTGACGTGACCGAAGAGGCGATGGCCTTTCAGTTTCTCGATCACCGCGGCGGCTCCCCCGAAGGGCGACACGTACGGGTTGTCCACCTGGGTGAAGTCGCCGCAGAGCACCACCTTGGCGTCGGGCCCGATGCGGGTGAGGATCACCTTGAGGGTGGAGAGTTCGAGGTTCTGCGCCTCGTCGATGATGACGAACTCGCCGGTGATCGACCTCCCCCGCAGATAGGTGATCGCCGCCATCTCCAGCGCCTCCCGCTCGAGCCGACAGCGCTCGAGACGCAGCTTGAGGGTGCGACG
>CAYYIA010000221.1:0-3566 GCA_964471875.1 uncultured Acidimicrobiia bacterium | reverse complement strand
GCGGAACTTGTGTTGTGCTGCGTGGCGGCGCAGCAGTCACCGGCGCGCCGACCGTCTTCATCGCCCACACGACGACGAAGGCGTAGGGGATCTGTTCGCAGAACCGGATGAGGATGTCCGACACCAGCAGGCTGCGAAGCGAAGGACTCATCCGTCCGAGCAGCAGGCGTGGCCGAAACGCCGCCGGAGGCCCTTCCCGCGGCGGATCGGCTGGGATCATGCGCTGCTGGAACACGAGGGCGATGGCGGCAAGGGCCAATGCGGCGATGAAGGCCATGCGCACCCCGTCGCGTTCCCCCCACACCGCGATGAACACGCCACCGATCACCGGACCGAGCGCCATCGGGACGCGGCGTACGAGTGAGTGCATCGTCACGCCCATGGTGCGCTTGCCCTCGGGCAGCACCCGATAGATCAGTCCGAGCGTGGCCGGCGCCGAGATCGCCGACCAGGAGATGAACAGCACCGCACCGCCGAGCACGGCCGGCCACGCCGGGATGGCGATGACGATGACGTACCCGGCCATGGCCACGAGGTTGAACACGACGAGGCTGCGACGCGCCCCGATCCGATCGGCGAGGTAACCGCCGGGGTAGGAGTAGAGGGCGGAGAGCAGGTTGTCCATCGCCTGGAGCAGCCCGATGAGGATCGGTCCGCCTCCGAGCGCCAGCAGGTAGATGGGGAGGAATCGTTCGGCAAGGTGCTCCCCCGACCCCACCAGAACGACGACGAGCAGCAACCCGACGGTGGCGCGCCGCAACCCGAGGAAGGCCGCCACGCGGGAACGGCGGGTGCTCACCGCCCGGCGGCGACGACCTGGCGGCACCAGGCATAGATGGCGTCGTACACCTCGAACTGCTTGCGCAGGTTCTCGTGGTCGTCGGGGTATCGGATCGAGTAGCCGACTGCGATCGCCTCGAGCCCGGCTGCGAGCGGATCGGCATCGAGGTGGTCGGTGTCGGCGGCGTTCACGATCTTTGCCATGCGGAGCAGCGCAGGATCCTCGAGCCCGTAGTCGGCGATGAGGACGTCGAACGTGCAGAGGTCGCCACGATGCGTCAGCTCCACCCCGGGGCAATCGAAGGGAATGGCATCGTCGGCGGCGGCCACCTCGGCGACCTGCGAGGCAGCCACGAACCGGAACTCGGCCGCGGAGTCGATGAACCGGGCGATCAACCACGGACAGGCAACCCGATCGACGTGAACATGGCTCCGAGTCACCCAGCGCATCGGCTACCTCCCGGACGCCGAGGGTAACGCGGAAGGTGCTGGCCCGGGTGAGCCGGCACCGGCACCCCCGAGGCGATCTCGCGACAATGGTCGCGTCCCATCGCTCGCCGGAACCTGGAACACGGAGGAACCCGAGAATGCCGAAGTCGATCCAGCCGAACTCGACCAGACGGCCACCCGAACCATCTGACAGCCACGCAGACATCGACGTCTGGATGCGACGAGTGATGCCCGAGTTGCATCCCATCGTCACGCGGCTCGACGAGACGATCCGCGACGCGATCCCCGGTCTGCACTTCGCCGTGAAGTGGAAGAAGGCGTACTACGGCTTGCCCAAGGTCGGGTGGATCATCGAGATGGTCGCCTACGACGTCTCGGTGAACGTCGTGTTCTTCGGCGGTGCGGACTTCGACACTCCCCCACCACTGGGGACCACTGATCGGTCCCGCTACATCAAGGTGAAGACCCTGATCGAGGCCGAAGCGCCGGAAATCCGCACATGGATCGAGCAGGCGGGACGGGTGCCGGGCTGGACGTGAGGGACCGGGCTGGTGCCGGCGGCCGGCGCCAGGCAGCAGGTGGCAGGCAGCAGGAAGCCTCAAGCCCGGGCGACTGGAGACTGGCGACTTCTCTTCTGTGGAGCGCTGGGGTTCACGAGCGCCGAACGAAGCGAGGCTTGGAGGTGATCTTCGAGACCGAGGGGGACTCGAAGATCACCCGACCCTTCGCCGCAGGCGAGTGCTGGGGTTCAAGCCGCACCAGGACCCAGACGTTCGACGCCCCGCATCTGCGGGAAGTGGTGTCGCTCCGCGTTCGGCAAAGGAACCCGAAGGGTTCCCGCCGAACGCGCAAGGAACTCGCCGCAGGCGAGTTCCCGTGGAGCTGAGGGGGTTTGAACCCCTGACCTACCAAGAGAGCGCCGAGCGAAGCGAGGCACCTTGGAGGGTGAGCTTCGAGACCGAACAGGGCTCGAAGATCGGCCGACCCTCGCCGCAGGCGAGGTGTCAGGGGTTCAACCCAACCAGGACCAAGACGATCGAAGCCCCGCTCATGCGGGATCTTTGCCATCTGTGGAGCTGAGGGGATTTGAACCCCTGACCTACCAAGAGAGCGCCGAGCGAAGCGAGGCACCTTGGAGGGTGAGCTTCGAGACCGAACAGGGCTCGAAGATCGGCCGACCCTCGCCGCAGGCGAGGTGTCAGGGGTTCAACCCAACCAGGACCAAGACGATCGAAGCCCCGATCATGCGGGGTCTTTGCCATCTGTGGAGCTGAGGGGATTTGAACCCCTGACCTCTTGCATGCCATGCAAGCGCTCTGCCAACTGAGCTACAGCCCCGAAGTGGAAGGGCATTGTAGACCCAGGCTTACGGGGTGCTCACCGTGACGGGGAGGCGGGGGGCATCCGACCACAACCGCTCCAGCTCGTAATAGTCCCGGGTGGGTTGGTCGAACACATGCACCACCAGGTCGCCGAAGTCGAGCAGCACCCAGGTGCCATCCTCCATACCCTCGCGCCGGATCACCGGACGGTCGGCCGCCTCGAGCATCTCTTCGGCAGCCTCCGCCAGGGTGAGGACATGGCGCCGCGAGGTGCCGGAGGCGATGATGAACACGTCGGTGACGACGAGCTGGCGTGACACGTCGAGGACGGTGATCCCCAGCCCCTTCTTGGCGTCGATGGCGGCGGCGGCAGCTTCAGCCGCCTCGATGGTCTCTGGTGGCAGTGGGATGGTTCAGCCCTCTACGGTGGGAACGTCGGTCCCGACGATGATAGAAGCCTCCACGATCCCAGACGGGGCCTGCACCTCGAGGAACAGAAGGCCGTGCCCCAGCAACTCGACGATTTCCCGCGCCGTTGCTTCGGATCCCTCGCCCTGGGCGATCACCAGAGTGTCGGTGTAGTCGAAGCTGTCGGCGTTGTCGGTGCGGATGAGGTGGAAGCCATGGCGAATGAGGATCGCGGCGACCACCCGGGTGGAGCCGATCCGTCCGTTGCCGTTGAGGATTTCGATCCGCGGACGGCCCTGCGGTCGGAGCAGCAAGTGCCCGAGGCGCTCGGCTACGAATCCATCGATGCGGTCGCGCACGGTCACGAGCGCGCTGCGCGCACCGCCGTCATCGGCGCCTTCGACCGGTAGGGTCGCGACCACCGCGTCGTCCGCCACCGCCACGGTGACGAGCAGGTCGGCGGCGGCCGCACCCGACGGTCCCACCAGGGCATCGGCCACACCGGGCTGGGATGCCACTTGGGCGAGGACCGATCGCCATACCGCTCCCTGGCGCTGGATCCACTCGAACGGATCGCCAACACCCGCGGTCACCAGGAGCTCCTCG